>NZ_BCRB01000024.1 GCF_001552375.1 Cellulomonas iranensis NBRC 101100 = JCM 18110
GGCGTGCCGCCGTCCGGCTCGAGCTCCAGCGCGACCGCACCCGCCGCGACGTCGGCGACGTCCCACGCGCCCGTCGTGCCGGCGTCGACCGTCACCGGGACCTCCGACAGGACCGCCCCGTCACGGTCCAGAGCACGCAGCGTCGCGCGCGTCCTGCCGCGGTCCTCGTCGTCCTGACCGACCGCGGCCACCACCAGCCGGGCCGCGATCCCCCGGGGCAGGGCGACGACGCCGTGCACGTCCGTCGCCGTCGACGCCGACCACGCGCGCTCGACACGCGCCTCGTCGTCCAACGCGCCCGGCACGCCCGACCTCGACACGACCGCCGCGGCCACGACCGGGACGTCCGCGTCGACCACCGCGGTCCAGGTCCCCGCCGGCAGACCTCCGAGCGGCACGTCCACGACCTCGCCGGGCGCGAGCGGCACCTCGTCCGCACCGGGCAGCGCGACGGGCCCGTCGGCGCCCAGCAGCGACACGCGCGCCGTCGTCGCCGCGTCACCGGGAGCCAGCAGGCGCAGCACCGGCGCGTCCGACGCCCCCACGGCCGAGGCCTCCACGTCGAGACCCGTGACGACCTGCCGCGCGGCGGGTGCCGCCCCCGGGACGACGAGGTCGGTGCCCGCCGGCGTGAAACCGAGCACCGCGGTGTCCTGGACGCGCGCGGCGACCTGCCCGCCGGCCACGGTGACGTGCACCACGAGGGCCGACTGCCCCCCGGCCGTGCCGCCGAGGTCGACCGTGCGGGTCGCGCCCGGCCCCACGACGTGCTGCGCGGTCGTCTGCTCGACCGGTCCGTTCGGACCGAAGACCTCGAGCGTGACCTGGGCCGCGGTGAGACCCGGGTTGCTCAGCACGAGCGTCGACGTGGACCCGATGCCGGTCGCGCCGCCGACGAGCCAGTCGTCGGAGGACGGCGCCCGGCACGAGGCGGCCGCGAGACCGCGCGCGTCGCCGTCCGTCACGACCGACGCGCCGGTCGCGGCCGCCACGGGCGCGTCGTCCCGCGGCTCCGCGCGCACGACCAGCGGACCGGCGACGTCGGCGAGGTGGGCAGCGCCCCCGCCGGCCACGAGGTCCGCGAGCGCGGTGCCCCCGCCCAGCGGCGCGACCGCCAGCGCACCGGCGCCCGAGCCCTCCGCCGTGACGGCGTCCACCGTGACCACGGGTGCCACGGGGGCCGGGTCGAACGCCGCGTCGCCACGGATCGTGCGCTGCGGGAGCAGGACCGGCCCCGGGCACTCGAGCGTGACGGGGGTCGGCGCCACCTCGACGTCCACCACGGGCAGGGCGCGCGCGTCGGCCGTGCCGAGCTGCGTGCCCGCGACGACGGCGCCGGCGGTCAGGCCCAGCACCGCGACGCCGGACACGATGCGCAGGGCGCGCCCGCCCCGCCGGGCAGGACGCTCGCGGCGCGTCGTGCCCTCGGGTTCCGGTGCGGTGGTCTCGTGCGTCACGTCCGCACCCCTCGACGTCGTCGTAGCGGCAGCGCGAGCAGCACGGTCACCAGCGTCGTCGCCCCGAGGGCCAGGAGCCACGGGGTGCGCAGCGGGGTGACGTGACGGATCTCGAGCGTGCCTCCGTCGGGACCCAGCGCGAACGCCTGTCGCCAGCCCACGTCGGCCGCCGGCAGCGGACGCCCGTCGAGCCACGCGCGCCAGCCCGCGTCGGCGCGCTCGGCCAGCACCAGGACGCGGTCGCCGTCGCCCGCGGGGAGCGTCGTGCCGCCCCGACGCGCGTCCGCCGCGACCGGCTCGGCGACCGGGTCGACGACGTCCGCCCCCGCCGGGAGGACACGCGCCCAGGAGGCCACGGCGGTCCCCTCGGCCGCGCGGACACGCCACAGGGTGCCCGAGCCGTCGTGCGTGACGCGCTCGAGCCCGGCGGTGGCGTCGAGGACGCCGACGAGCCTGGACCGCGCGGCCCGTGCCGCGGGTGCGTCCTCGCGCACCCCCGGGACGAGCACGTCGGCGACGCCGAGCGCGGCGACGTCGGGGGCGACGTCGCCCGCTGCGCCCTGCGCGAGCCGCGCCGCCAGCGCGTCGACCTCGGTCGCGGCGTCGTCGCGCTCGACGGCGGACGGCGCGTCGAGCGGCCCCGTGACGCCGCGGGTCGCGACGGCCGCCGCGTGGTCGACCTGCTGGTCGCCGTCGGCGCGCAGGAGCGCCCAGCCCACCGTGCCGTCCGCACGCGCCTCGAGGGACAGGATCCGTGACGCCGCGTCGGACTGCGCGCCCTGCTGCCCCACGACCGGGACCACCGGTGCGGACGGCGCGCGCAGGGTCGCCGCGTCGCTCGTGCGGGCCGACCAGCCCCACCCGACGAGCGCGGTGGTCACGGCCACGACCCCGGCGGCCGTGCCCAGGGCGACGACGGCCTGCCGCCACCCGAAGGTCTGGCGGGCGAGCCGGTCGGTCATGCCGTCCGCACCGAGAACGGCGGCGCCGAGCAGCCCCAGCAGCGTCAGCGACACGGTCGCACCCGTCCAGGCCGGCGCGACGGCGTCCGCGGTCACGGTGGCGGGCAGCGCCTGGACCAGCACGCCGGCACCGACCCCGACGGCGGCGACGGCCCAGCACGTGCGCACGCCGCGCGCGACCGCACGG
Source organism: Cellulomonas iranensis NBRC 101100 = JCM 18110 (assembly GCF_001552375.1). GTDB lineage: Bacteria > Actinomycetota > Actinomycetes > Actinomycetales > Cellulomonadaceae > Cellulomonas > Cellulomonas iranensis. The sequence goes on from NZ_BCRB01000024.1 coordinate 2,607, forward strand.
CCGCGCAGCAGCGCCGCGGCGGCCAGGGCGAGGAGCACCGCTCCGCCGAGGTACGGCCAGACCTGCGCGAGCACGCCGGGGAGCGCCGCGGGCACGAGGGCCGCGGGGTCGGTCGGCACCCCGAGGAGACGTTCGAGCGTGGTCGCGGGCGCCGCCGCGGCGGCCGGACCGGGGTCGGCGAGCAGCAGCCGGACGCCCTCGACGCCTCGTGCGCCGGCCTCGGCGAGGAGCGGCGCGAGCAGCACGAGCGACGGCACCGCCGTGGCGAGCACACGCAGCCGGGCCCGCGGCACGACGGTCGCGACCAGGACGAGCAGCACGAGGGCGGGGACGAGCAGCACGGGCGCTGCAGCCGTCACCACGGCGAGCGCGAGCGCGGCACCCGCGGCGGCCGCCACCGAGCCCGTGGGGTCGGGCGCACCCACGAGCGCCGGCGCGGGTCGCTCGTCGGACGACGCGGGCGCGGGGTCGTGCGTGACCGGAGCGGCAGCGACGACGGCGCCCGAGACGGGACCGCGGGGTGCCGGCACCTCGGGCACGCCGCGCACCGGCGTCTCGACGTGCGCCTCGTCCGCCGGGGGCGGGGAGGGCGGCGCGGCGGTCGCGGGACCGGCCGTGGGGTCGGTCGACCGGCCGCCGCCCACGCGTGCGTGGGACGCGGTGTCCCAGCGCTCCGCGGCGGCGGCGGCCCGGGCCTCCGCCTCGGCGTCCGCGTCGAGGCGCTCGTCGCGCCGCGCGGTCGAGATCCCCGACAGCACCTGGTCGACGCGCTGCACGCCGACGGCGCGCGCGAGGCCGAGCGCGACCCACGGCAGCGCGGCGTGCGCGAGCACGGCACCGACCCGGCCGTCCCCGACCGCGAGGAGCAGCGTCGGGGCCGAGGCCCACACGAGCGCGGCCCACGCACGCACGCCGACCGAGCGCGTCGCGGCGCCGGCCGCGAACCACGCCCCGACGCCCGCGATCACGGCCCCGCCCAGCACGACGGTCGCGAGCGCGGCACCCGGGTCACCGCCCAGCACGGCGGCCAGCGCGGCCAGCACGACGACGAGCGGGTCCGCCGGCCCCGGGGAGCCCACGCCGCCCGAGACCCAGCCCGAGGTCGCGGCGTCCCACACGTCGCCGAGCGAGGTCGTGGCACGCGCGAGCGCGTCGCCCACGAGCGGGGCGCCCGCGACCACCGGGCCGACGAGCCGCCCCAGCGCCACCGCCGAGGCCGCGACGAGCAGCACCAGGACGACGGCGGCCGTCACGCGGCGGCGGGTCGCGAGCGCCGCGAGCTCGCGCAGCTCGAGCTCGCTGGGCGCCGACGTGACCCGACGCGCCTCGCGGCGCGCCAGGCGGCGGTCGCGGGACTGCCGCCAGACGTCGCGCCACCCGGCCTGCAGCGGCCGCAGCGTCCGGCGGGAGACGGCCCGGCTCGCCCGCGCCCGGCGTCGCGCACGGACCACGGGCATCGGGCGGAGCAGCACGAGGAGCGCGACCCGCACCTCGGCGAGCGCGAGCCGGGGCCGCTTGAGCGCGATCTGCCCGAGGCACCGCAGCGCGGCGGCCGCGACGACCATGACCACGACCGCGGGGAGCAGCGCGAGCGGGGCGCCCGCGAGCCGCGAGTGCAGCAGGGCGTACCGGCGCGCCGCGAACGACCGCGTCGGGTCCGCCGAGTCGGGCTCGCCGTCGCCGTCGAGGTCCACCTCGGGAGGTGCGGGCCCGTCGCCGTCGCGCGCCCCGCCGCGGGCGGGTCGGAGCCCGTGGTACGCGGCCTGCGCGTGCCTGACGACGGCCGTGGGGACGACGACGACCCGGTGGCCCGCCAGCCGGGCTCGGCGCGACAGGTCGAGCCCGTCGCCGAACGGCCCCAGCGCCGGGTCGGTGCCGCCCAGCGCGTCCCACACGTCGCGGCGGACGAGCGCACCGGCCACGCCGACGCCGAGGACGTCGGTCCGGCCGTCGTGCTGACCCTGGTCGAGCTCTCCCGGTTCGACGTCGGCGTGCCGGCGGCCCGAGCGCGTCGTGCGCACACCGACCTCGAGCAGGCGCTCGGGCTCGGTCCAGGTGCGCTGCTTGCAGCCCGCGACGGCCACGGACGGCGCGTTGGAGACCGTCCGGACGAGGCGCGCCAGCGCCTCGGGCGCGGGGGCGCTGTCGTCGTGCAGCAGCCACAACCACGGCGTGGGCCGCTCGTCGACCGCGTCGGCGAGCGTCGTCAGGCCCGCCGTCACGGCCTCGCCGAACGTGCGCGCGTGCGGCGCGCGGACGGTCGCCAGGCGCGGCACCGGCTGCGGGGCGGTCGCGAAGACCTGGTCGAGCACGAGCCCGACGTGCTGGTCCTCCCCCGGCGCGACGTCGACGAGCAGCACGCGCATCGGACGCCGCGTCTGCGACGCGAGGGCCCGCAGCGTCGTCGTGAGGTAGCCCGTGCGTCCGCGGGTGACCACCACGGCGGTCACGGGTGTGGTCACCGGTACCGCAGCGGTCGTCAGGAGGGGGTCCACGGGGGACAGCGTGTCAGTCATGCTCGCGCCATGATGCGCGACGGCGCGGGTCCACGACGGCAGGTCGCCCCGGCGTGGCGCGACGTGCCGTGCGTGCGGGCCGTCAGACCACGCGCCGCTTCAGCTTGCGGCGCTCGCGCTCGGACAGGCCGCCCCAGATGCCGAAGCGCTCGTCGTTGGCCAGGGCGTACTCGAGGCACTCGGACCGCACGTCGCACTGCGTGCAGACCTTCTTCGCCTCGCGCGTCGAGCCGCCCTTCTCGGGGAAGAACGCCTCGGGGTCGGTCTGCGCGCACAGGGCGCGCTCCTGCCACCCCATGGGGCCGTCGTCCTCGGGCGTGCCGAACAGCGACAGCACGTTGCCGTTCGCGGGCGCGGGAGCAGGGGTCGCGGCGTCGGTCGGGAAGCTCTCGTCGTCGAGCAGGTGCCACATACGTGCCTCCGCGGGTGTTCGTGCTCGGTGCTGCTCGTGCTGGCCGGCTGCCGGGGTCTCGTCCCTGATCCGACGGACCGGCCGGTGCGGCCCGGTCCCTCGGACGGCCGCGTCCGACGTGCTCCATGAGTCAGTTCTCAGGGAATTACACGCGTGTCGTTCGCGATCGTCAACCGGAGGCGTGCTAGATGCCCGAGTTGTCCGGGTGAAAGTTGCGTGCGTACGGCGTGGCGTCCACGCGTGTCTAGATTGAGGGCCCATGGAGACACCAGCCGCACCCGCCCCGTCCGACGTCGCGACGCTGCTCACGCAGCTGCAGCGCGAGCCCGGCCGCCCCCGGATCACGTGGTACGGCGGCCTCGGCGAACGCGTCGAGCTGTCGGGTGCGGTCCTCGCGAACTGGGTGACGAAGACGACCAACCTGCTCGTCGAGGAGTTCGACGCCGGGCCGGGGACCCGGGTGCTGCTGGACCTCCCGCCGCACTGGCGGACCCTCGTGTGGGCCCTCGCGACGTGGCGCACGGGGGCCGGCGTCGTCGTCGCGCCCGCACCGGCGCCCGACGTGGTCGTCACCGACCGCCCGGAGACGCACGCGGCCGCCGCCGACGTCGTCGCCGTCGCGCTCCCCGCGCTCGCACGCCGGTTCGACGGCGCGCTGCCGCCGCGTGCGGTCGACGCCGCGGCCGCGGTCATGACGTACGGCGACGCGCTCGGCTGGGTGCCCGAGCCCGACGCGGCGCACGACGCGCTCCCCGGCGTGCCGCACGCCCGCCTCCTGACGAGCGCCGACGGCCACGTCGCGCCCGGCACGCGGCTGCTGCACCACGTGCCGACCGGCGCCGTGACGCCCACCGAGCTCCTGCGGGAGGTCGCGGTGCTGGCCGCCGACGGCTCGCTCGTGCTGGTCGCGCCCGACGCGGGCGTGGACGTCGAGCGGGTCGCCGAGTCCGAGCGCGCCACGACGGGCAGCGCCTGACGCGTCCGCCCCGGCGCGAACGGGCGCGACGACGGCCGGCACCTGCACGCCCCGGCCGGGGCACCGATGCGCCAGACTAGGCCGCATGCGAGGAATCATCCTGGCCGGTGGATCCGGCACGCGACTGCACCCGATCACGCTCGGCGTCAGCAAGCAGCTGGTGCCGGTGTACGACAAGCCGATGATCTACTACCCGCTCTCGACGCTCCTCCTCGCGGGCATCCGGGACGTCCTGGTCATCACCACGCCGCACGACGCGGAGCAGTTCCAGCGCCTGCTCGGCGACGGCTCGCAGTTCGGGATCTCGATCTCGTACACCGTGCAGGCCGAGCCCAACGGGCTCGCCCAGGCCTTCGTGCTCGGCGCCGACTTCGTCGGCTCCGACGCCGCGGCGCTCGTGCTGGGCGACAACATCTTCTACGGCCCCGGTCTCGGCACCCAGCTGCAGCGGTTCGACCAGATCGACGGCGCGGCCGTCTTCGCGTACCGCGTCGCGGACCCCACGGCGTACGGCGTGGTGGAGTTCGACGACCAGGGGCGGGCGCTGTCGCTCGAGGAGAAGCCGGCGCACCCCAAGTCGTCGTACGCCGTGCCCGGCCTGTACTTCTACGACAACGACGTCGTGGAGATCGCGCGCGACCTGCGGCCGTCGGCGCGCGGCGAGTACGAGATCACCGACGTCAACCGGCACTACCTCGAGCAGGGCCGCCTGCAGGTCGAGGTCCTGCCGCGCGGCACGGCCTGGCTCGACACGGGCACGTTCGACTCGCTGCTGGAGGCGTCCGACTACGTGCGGACCATCGAGAGCCGCCAGGGCCTGAAGATCGGCTCGCCCGAGGAGGTCGCCTGGCGGCGCGGATTCCTCTCGGACGACGAGCTGCGCGTGCGCGCGGAGAAGCTCGTGAAGTCCGGCTACGGGAGCTACCTGCTGAGCCTGCTGGAGTCGGGCGACCGCTGACCTCGGGCGGTCCCACGGACGTGGCGGCCCGGCTCGGCACCGACGGTGCCGGGCCGGGCCGCCCTCGTCTCAGAGGTAGTACTTCTGCGCGATCACCAGCACGCTCGTGACGTGCAGCGCGAGCACCCCGACGGCCACCACCCAGGCGGCGACCGCCGCGGCCGGCCGACGACGGCTCAGCCGCTCCGCCAGCAGCGGCGGCAGCGCCAGCAGCGCCGGCACGATCATCAGCAGGTACCGGCCCTGCAGCAGGTTCGTCAGGCCCGTCGACCGGAAGTACCCGTACTCGACCACGTACATGCCGAGCAGCGCCCCGAGACCCGACAGCACGCACAGCGCGACCATGCGGTCGATCCCCCGGACCTCCTCGTCCACGACCCCGCGGCGACGGTCCCGCACCAGCAGCACGAGCCACGTGATCGTGGCCACCGCGAGGAGCAGGTACGACGCCCAGATCACCTGCTGCGCGCCGAACGGCAGCGGGGTGTTGACCCAGCCGAAGTTGCCCCACATCTGGTCGACCCAGAGCTGACGGAACTCCGCGAGGTCGGTGCTGACCTGCGTCCGGACGTAGTCGAGCACGCCGCGCGGACCGTCGGGCGCGCCCTGCGGGAAGCCCAGCCCCGTGTCGATGCCGAGCACGCGCGCAGCGACCAGCCACACCCCGTAGGTCAGTGCCACGCCGACGGCGGCGAGCAGCGGCTCGACGAGCAGCACCCGCCAGTCGCGCACCCGGTAGCGGATCTTGCCCAGGAACCAGCCGAGGGCGATCGGGAGGACCATGAGCGCCGCGAACGGCTTGCCGAGCGCGGCGGCGCCCGCGACCGCCCCCGCGGCGAGCATCCACCACGGGCCGCGCGCCGTGCGCACCAGACGTGCGCCGATCCACAGGGCCGCGAAGCCTGCGGCGATGACCCAGCCGTCGTTGTTCACGAGGGCGAACTGGTGCGCGAGCATCGGCTGCAGGGCGATCGCGGTCACGAGCCCGGCGCGAGCCGTGCGCCGGCCGGGCAGCACCTCGCCGGCGAACAGCCAGGCGAAGACGATCGCGGCGACGCCGAGGAGCGCCGACCAGAGCCGGACGGCGTGCACCTGCGCGACCGTGTCGTCCGGGGCCAGCTGGTAGAACAGCGCGCCGATCGCGTAGTACGGCGGCGGGTAGGACGCCGCCGGGCCGGTGCCGTCGGAGTCGGTGCCGGCCGCCGCGTCCTCGCGGCGCAGCCGCTCGACCGACGCGTCGTCGTAGTCCGGGCGGTCGGTGGGCGCGAACCGCGAGACCCGCATCTCCTGGGCCGCCGCGCCGAGCGAGTCGGAGTAGGCCTGCGAACGCTCGTCGGTGTTCCAGTTGGGGAGCCGCCCCTCCTCCGCGATGAACTGCACGTTCGCGAAGTGGGCGGGTTCGTCCATGCCCTGCAGCGGGGGGATCAGGACCGACCAGAGCAGCCCTCGCGCCAGCACCAGGACGATCACGGTCACCAGTCCCCAGCGTGGGCGCAGCGCGAGCAGCGCCACACCCGCCAGGACGAGGGCGGCCAGGGTGACGACCCACGCGGGCGATCCCCACACGGGCGCGTAGGCCGCCACACGGTCGAGGACGTCGTCGACCACCGAGAGCATCGGGCGGTCCCGCTCGCCGTACAGCGCGACGGCGGCGGGGTTGCCGTCGAGCGTCTCCCAGATCGCCGGGGGAAGCGGGGAGTCCTCCGTCACGCTGAGCGTGACGGTGAAGTCCTCGCCCTGCGAGTCGGGGATCGGCTCGAACTCGACGAGCGGGGTGAGGACCGTGTCGGGGAGGTCGTCGCACGCGGTGTCCTGCGACGCGAGCTGCTCGCCGTCCCGCTCGATCGTCGTCGTCAGCGTGCAGTCGGCCGAGTCCATCCACGTGCCGAGCACCATGCCGACCGCGCTCAGGTCGTCCTCGGTCGCCGTGAGGTCGAACGAGAACGGCTCGCCCGTCGCGAGCACGCCGTCGCCCTCGGTCAGGGTGAACCCTTGCGTGACCGCGCCCTGCTGCGGGCCGACACGCGCGGACAGCGCCAGCACCAGACCGAGCAGCACGACCGCCGCGCAGAGCACCGGTGCCAGCCACCGGCGCGCACGGACCGCCCACCGACCGCCTTCACGTCGTCCCACGCTGCCCACCGTGCCCTCGTCAGCGGTCGCCGACACCTTGCCTCCTCACGTGCGGCACCCGGCGGCGCACACGGCCAGCCATGGTGCCACACGCTCCATGGCGCGGAGGCCGGGAGTCCGTCGGCAGGGACGCGCGCGGGCTCAGGTGCGAGACGCGACCGAGGCGTCCTGCTCGCGGGCGAGGTTCTCCGCCGCGGGCTCGGGCGACGCACCGGCACCGACGGGCCGGACGTCGACGGCCGGCGCCGGCACCGGATCGGCCTCGCGCGCCACCCGTGCCAGCAGCACGACCCAGGCGAGGACCGCCAGCACGGCCCCGCCGACCAGCACGGCGACGGGCAGCGGGGGCTGCCACGGGTCCACCACCGGCTCGAACCACGGTGCCGACGTCCCCGCGACGTACCGGCGCAGGTTCTCGCCGAAGGCGAGGACCTGCACGACGCCCACGACCGCCAGCAGCAGCGACGACACGCGACGCGCGGCCGCGCCCGTGACCGGTGACCGTGCGTCGAGCAGCACGCCCGCGAGGAGCGGGACCCCGACCGAGACGGCCATGAGGTACCGCCCCTGCCAGGGCAGCCCCACCTGGGTGGCGTTCGGGACCTGGAGCACGACCGGGAGCGCGACGACCAGAGCGGCGACGCCGGCGAGCGCCAGCGCCTCCCGTCCCCGCGCGACGGCGAGCGCGAGCAGGACGAGGAGACCCAGCGCGGCGGCGAGCAGCAGGTAGACGCTGCCCGGCGAGGGCGTGTCGTGCCACCCGAACCGGCCGAACTGCTGCTCGACGTACGACGAGGTCAGACGCAGCACGTCGTTCAGCGCCTTCGCCGTGGTCAGCTCCGGGTAGGCGATGATGCCCGCCCCGGACACCGCACCCGCGCGCAGGATCCAGAGCACGGCTGCGACCGAGCCGACGACACCCAGGCCCAGGCCGGGCCACGCGCGCGCGTCCACGAGAGCGGCGCGCACGCACCGCCAGCCGGCGAGCACGGCCGCCGCGAGCACGATGATCGCCAGGAACAGCGGGGAGAACGCCTTCGCGTTGACCAGCAGGACCACGAGCACGCCGGCACGCCACCAGCGGCGGGACACCAGCCGGTCGTCCGGTTCGCGCAGCGCGATCGTCAGCGTGAGCCACAGACCGATCCCGGCGGCGGCCTCCACCGCGTTGGGGTTCACGGTGCTGTTCATGAAGACGACCATGGGCGTCGTGGCGACGGCCACGGCGGGGACGACCCAGCGGCGACGCGCCGTCTCGGCGACGGACCGCAGGCCGAGCGCGATGCAGAACCCCCCGAGGAGCGCGCTCATGAAGCGCATGAGGTAGAGGGTGCCGAGCCTCGGCTCGAGCACCGTCGGCAGCCCGACGACGGCGTAGTAGAGCGGGTTGTAGTTCCCGGCCGAGGTCGTCGCGCCCTGCGGCGCGGACACGTCCCCCCAGTCGGCGTCCCAGCACGAGGCCGGCTCGCTGGACCTGAACGCGAAGCAGCCGGGCATCTCGCCGGTCAGGCCGTAGATGCGAGGCAGCTCCGCCCGCCAGACCCCGACACGGGCCTCCTCCAGCGGCGCGCCGCGCACGAGCGCGGCCGCCCTCACGATGTGCGCCGGCTCGTCGGGGCCTGCGGCCATGGGGCTCGCGAGCGCCCAGACCCCGCCCAGCGCGGTGAGCACCGCCCACGAGAGCCAGAACACCGCTCGGGGGGACCACGGCGACCGGGCGCGCCGACGTGGGCGTGCGGACCGTCCGGCACCGACGGGGACCGACGGCTCCGGCTGCTGCTCAGCGCTCGTCGGCATCGCGTGCCCCTTCGTCGAGGGGGACGGGCGCCACGGCGGGGCGCGGCACGGCCTCGTCGACGGCGATCCGTCGCGCGAGCGACGTGATCTGCTGCTCCATGTCCCGGAACCGGCGGTAGGTCGTCACCATGTACAGCAGGAACGCGATGATCAGCCCGTACAGCAGCAGGTCGGTGCCGCGGCCCACGCCCACGAACTCGGCGATGAGGTTCCAGGTGTCGGGGAAGATCACCGACAGCGTCGCGAGCAGCGCCGCGAGGACGACGGTCACACGACGCAGCGCGAGGTGACGCGCACCCGAGGGCGGGCGCAGCCCCAGGACGAAGACGGCCGCGATCGCGACCACGAGCAGCAGCTTGATCAGCACGCGATTACCTGTAGATCATCTCGGTCAGGATGTTGACGGCGTTGAACACCGACTGCCCCTTGGAGCGCGAGTAGTCGGTGTAGAGGATGTGCACCGGGTGCTCGACCCAGCGCAGACCCGCGCGACCGACCTGCTCGATGATCTCCGAGGCGTGCGCCATCCGGTTCTGGCGGATCCGCAGCGTCGCGGCCGCCCGTCGGTTGAGGGCCCGCAGGCCGTTGTGCGTGTCGGTGAGGCGGACGCCCGTGGTGGCGTTGGAGTACACGATCGCCGCACGCAGCACCGCGCGCTTGACCGCTCCCGGCCGTGTCCGCGCGTCGAGGAAGCGCGACCCGAAGACGACGTCGGCCTCGTCCGTCCGCAGCCGCGACACCATCGCCACGGCGTCCTCCCGCTGGTGCTGACCGTCCGAGTCGAACGTCACCACGTACTGCGCCCCGAGCCGCAGCGCCGTCTCGAGGCCCGTCTGCAGCGCGGCACCCTGGCCCAGGTTGATCGGGTGCTCCACCACCAGCGCCCCGGCGTCGCGCGCGACCGCGGCCGAGTCGTCGGTGCTGCCGTCGTCCACGGCGACGACGAGGGGGAACGACGTGCGCAGGTCCCGGATCACGTCCCCGACGACCGCGCTCTCGTTGAACAGGGGCACGACCACGCACGTGTCGTCGTGGAGGGCCTGGTGGGCCACGGTGCAGACTCTTCCCTCGGACGGAGCGGACGGCACAGCCTACCCGTGCCCGACCGGGAAGCCGAGCCTCGTAGGCTCGGTGCGTGGAGTCCCAGAATCACTACTACGGCCACAGCAGCGCGCTCGCGCGGTACGCCGGGCTGCCAGGGCCCCGGCACCTGCCCGGCCTCGTGCAGCACGGCTGGACGGCGACGTCCCCGCTTGAGACGCACTTCCGGGACTTCCCGGCGGTCGGCGCCCCGGGCGGTCGGCGAGGACGTTCCCTGTTCGTGTGGTCCCACACGTCGCGCGCGTGGGACCCGCGCACCGCCCGCCGGCGCAGCGTCGCGATCGGCGCCCCGTGGCACTACCTGTGCGCGACGCTCGGGCCGCGGCCCGCCGGTTCGGGCACCGTGATCCTGCCGGTGCACGGGATCGCCACGCAGCCGCTGCTCGGCGACCACGCCGCGGTGGCTCGCGCGTGGGCCGAGACCGAGGGCCCGGCCACCGTGTGCCTGTACCACGTCGAGGCCGACGACCCCCGCGTGGTCCGCGCCTACGCGGACGCGGGTCACCGGGTGGTCACGCTCGGGCGTCGCACCGACCCGGCGTTCCTCGGACGGCTCCACACGTTGCTGACCGGTGCAGCACGCGTGGTGTCGAACCGGTTGTCGACCCCGGTGGTGTACGCCGCCGCGGCGGGTGTCGACGCCGTGGTCTCGGGTGACGCCATGCGCCTGGCCGGTGAGCGCCCGGACGACGCCGCCGCCGTGGCGGCCCGCTGGCCCGAGTTCTACGAGCGGGGCAGCACGCTCGCCGAGCGCACGAGCGTCGCCCGCGACGAGACCGGCGCCGACGCCGTGCTCACGCCGGACGACCTTCGCGCGCTGCTGGGCTGGGACCGCCGACGTCCCGGCCCGTGGCTGGATCACTGGCTGCGGGCGCCGGCGCACCGCGCCGCGACGCAGCTGGGCAGGCGGGCGTCCGGCTCGGCCTCCGACGCTCCCGCCGGGGACGCACCCTCGCTGTCCTTCGGGCGGTGGTTCGCCGCCGCGACGGAGTACCTGCCGCGCCCGCTGGGATCCGCCCCGGCGGTACCCGGGGAGCCGCTGGCGGTGCCGGTCCCCGACTGACGGACGCGCGCCGCGGCGGTCAGCCGCGCGCAGTCGCCGCGGCCAGCGCCGCCCGGCGCACGAGGTGCACCGTCTCGACGGCCGCGAACGGGCGCAGGCCGCGGCGGGCCCACGCGCGCTGCACGCGCACGTTCTGCACCTGCGTCGAGATCACCAGCCGCGCGGCGCCGGCCGCCGCGGCCCGGTCCTCGACGGCCGCGAGCAGGTCGCCGTACAGCCCTCGGCCCTGCGCCGACGGGACGAGACCCGCCAGCAGCACCTCGACGTGGTCGTCCCCCTCCGCCAGGGTGGCGACGCCCACCGGCTCCCCGTCCAGCATCTGCACGAGCACGTCGTCGGGGCTGCGGCGCACGGTGCCGGTGGCCCACTCCTCGTAACCCGCGAGGGCCGCGTCCGGGTCGAGCAGCGGGTCTGCCGTGTAGTGGTTGCCGTAGGCGGTGAACGAGGCCCGCACGACCGACCGCACCGCCGCCTCGGCGGCCGCGCGGTCGAGGTCGCCCGACGGGACCACGTCCGTCCGCGTCGGCGGGTCGCCGCCGACGACGGGCTTCTCCCAGTACGTGAGCGCCCCGGCCGGCAGCACCGCGCGCGAGGTCGAGGCCAGCAGCGCCGGGACGTCCTGGCGCGCGACGTCGTACCGGGCGACGAGCACGTCCGCGGTCGAGGACTCGACCAGGTCGACCAGCTCGGTCCCCCGCACCTCCCCGGGCCCGACCGTCAGCCGGTGCACCTCGACGCCGAACCGGGCGGTGTCCGCGGGCGAGGGCGCGCAGACCACGCCGGGTGCGGCGAGCGCGTCCCAGGCCACGGGTCAGGCCGCCGCGGGGCGGAACGCCACGACGGCGTCCCGCACGCGCTCGACCGAGGAATCCGGCATCCCGGCCCACAGCGGCAGCCGCACCAGGCGCCCCGCGAAGTCGTCGGTCGCCGGGCACGGCGCGGGCGTGCGGCCGAACCGCCGGCCGGCGATCGACGAGTGCAGCGGGATGTAGTGGAACGTCGCGCCGACACCGGCCGCCCGCAGGTGGTCCAGCATCGCGTCGCGCGAGCCCCTGCTCGGCGCCAGCAGCCAGAACACGTGCGCCGGGTGCTCGGCCTCCGCCGGCGGTGACATGAGCGTGCCCCCGGAGGCGTCCGCCCAGTCCGCCAGGCCCTCGGCGTAGGCGTCCCAGATCGCGTGCCGACGCTTCTGGACGTCGTCGAACGCCTCCAGCTGGGCGGTGAGCACCGCCGCCGTCAGCTCGCTCGGCAGGTAGCTGGAGCCGCGGTCGATCCAGGAGTACTTGTCGACCTCACCGCGCAGGAACCGAGACCGGTCGGTGCCCTTCTCGCGCAGCACCTCGGCCCGCGGGCGTAGCGCGAGGTCGTTGATCAGCAGGGCACCGCCCTCGCCGCACTGGATGTTCTTCGTCGCGTGGAAGCTCTGCGCCGCCAGGACGCCGAACGTCCCGCACGACCGACCGGCCCAGCGGGCGCCCAGCCCGTGGGCGTTGTCCTCCACCACGGCGATGCCGGCCGTGTGCGCGATCGCGAGCACCCGGTCCATGTCCGGCGCGACGCCGCCGTAGTGCACGACCGAGACGGCCCGGGTGCGCTCGGTGACCGCCGCCTCCATGGCGTCGACGTCGAGGCTCCCGGTACGGGGGTCGATGTCCACGAAGACCGGCGTGGCGCCGGTCATGATGATGGACGCGGCCGTCGTGGAGAACGTGAAGCTCGGCACGACCACCTCGTCCCCGGGGCCGAGGTCGAGCAGCCAGCTCGCCAGCTCCAGGGCGTGCGTGCCCGAACCGGTGAGCAGGGCGTGCGGGGAGCCGGTGATCGACTCGATCCCGCGGGCGGCCCGGGAGGTGAACGGGCCGTCGCCGTGGGTGTGGCCGCTCTCGAGCACCGCGTCCAGGTACTCCAGCTCGCCAGGCGCGCGGAACGGCTTGGAGAACGGGATCCAGGCGTCGGTCATGGTTGACGAGGATAGGCCCCCGCAGGCGGGGGCTCCCGTACACTCGGCGCGTGCCCCTCAGCTCGTCCGCGCGCGTCTTCGCGCGCCCGCTCGCGTGACCGCGACCCTCGGGGGGCTCGTCCGGAGCGCCCTCGGCCACGAGCAGGTCCGCTACCTGCTGGTCGCGGGGACGACGACGCTGGGGTACCTCGCGCTGCTGGCCGGCCTGCTCGCCACCGGGCTGCCGTACATGTACGCGATCCTGCTGGCGCAGGCCGTCACCATCTCCGTGGCGTTCCCCACCTACCGCCGGCTGGTCTTCCGGTCCACGAACCCGTGGCGCCGCGACCTGCCGCGCTTCGTGGGCGTGTGGGGCGGCGGCTTCGTCGCGGGCGTCGTCGCGACGCCCGCGCTCGTCGAGCTCGCCGGCGTCCCGCCGCTCCCCGCCCAGGTGATCGCCGTCGTGGTGGTCGCCGTGCTGTCCTACCTGGGCCACCGGTACCTGAGCTTCGGCGGCCGCCGGTGACCGGGGCGGACGCGTCGGTGCGGCATCCTGGTCCGGTGCAGGTCAGCGTCGTCATCCCGTGCTACCGCTCGCAGGACACGGTCCCCCACGTCGTGGCCGACGTCGTCGAGCTGCTCGGCTCCCCTGGCTCGGGCGTCGACGACTTCGAGGTCGTCCTCGTCGTGGACGGCAGCCCCGACGGCACCGCCCGCGTCGCGCGCGACCTCGCGGCGGCCCGCCCGGACCGGGTCCGCGCGGTGGAGCTGCGGCGCAACTACGGCCAGCACAACGCCCTGATCGCGGGCATCCGCCGCGCCCGCTTCCCGGTGGTCGTGACGATGGACGACGACCGTCAGCACCGCGCCGACCAGATACCGCTGCTGCTCGCCGCGCTCGGCGACGACGTGGACCTCGTCTACGGGGTCGCGGTCGAGGAGGAACACGGCGCGCTGCGCTCGCTCGCCTCCCGCATGGTGAAGCGCACCCTTGCGATGGCGGGCGTTCCCAAGGCCGACGACGTGTCCGCGTTCCGCGCGTTCCGCACCCCGCTGCGCGACACCTTCCGGCACGTGACCGACCCGTACTCGTCGCTCGACGTGCTGCTGTCCTGGGCGACCACCTCGATCGGCCGGGTCGTCGTCCGCATGGACGAGCGCACGGTCGGCACCTCGTCGTACACGCTGCGCTCGCTCGTGCGGCACGCGCTCAACATGGTCACCGGGTACAGCAACGTCCCGCTGCGGATGGTGGCGTGGCTCGGGTGGTTCTGCGCCGCGCTCGGCGTGGTGCTGGGCGCCGTCGTGGTGTGGAAGTTCGCGGCGGGCGACACGACCGTCGCGGGCTTCACGACGATCGCCGCGATGGTCGCGCTGTTCTCCGGCGCGCAGATGCTCTCGCTCGGCGTCATCGGCGAGTACCTCGGCCGGCTGCACACCCGGAGCATGGGCAAGCCGACTTACGCGGTCCGGCGGGACACCGGGCCCGCGCCTGCAGACGAGGACCTCCAGGGGCGCGACGCATGACCCTGGACCGGTCCACCGAGGTCCTGCCCTCCCCCGGGGCGGGTGCCACGCGCCGGTCCCGGCGCAACGCCGCGCCCCGCACCGACGGGCTCCCGGCGCTGGCGCTCGCGCTCCTGCCCGCGGTGGTGGCCTTCGCCGGCATCGCGGCGGTCCTGCACCGCTACGGCACGCCGGTGCCGGTGACCCTCGGCTACCTCGGGTACCTCGGGCTGGCGGCGACGCTGCCCGGCGCGCTGGTCTGGCGCGCCGTGCGCGGCCGACGGGTCTCGCTCACCGAGGACCTGGCGGTCGGCACCGCGATCGGCCTCGCCGCGCAGGTCCTGCTGGCGTTCGCTCTGGCGCCCCTGCACCTCTCGACCTGGTCCTGGCTGTGGGCGCCGGCCATCGTCGTCGCGTCGGTGGCCGTGCCCGGCTGGCGAGCGCGCGCCTGGCGCCGTCCCGCCACCCCCTCGACCGCGACGTGGTCGGCGTGGGTGCAGGCGGCGACCGTCCTGGCCGCCACCGTGTGGCTCGGCGCAACCGCCCTGGCCGCGAACCCGGTGACCTACGTCGACGGCTGGGGCCCGTGGAGCCGGGCGGTGCCCGTCTCGGTGTACGTCGACCTCCCGTTCCACCAGGCCATCGCCGGTGGCGTGGACGCCCACTACCCGCTCGTCTACCCGTACCTGTACGACGAGCCGCTGCACTACCACCTCTTCGTGTACGAGCACCTCGCGGCCGCCTCGCACGTGGCCGGGCTCGACCTCACGTGGCTGCTGTACCGGCTCGCCCCCACCGCGCTGCTGGCGCTGGGGGTTGTCCTGGTCGGCGTGCTCGCGCGCCGGCTCACCGGGTCCGCGTGGTCGGCCCCGCTCGCGGCTGCCGTCGTCACAGCCTCCTCGGCCGCCAACGTGTACGGCTGGACGCCCTTCCCGTTCCAGAACCCCGGCTTCCTGCACTTCGCCGTGTACCGGAGCCCCACCCAGACATTCGGCCTCACCCTGTTCCTCGCCGCGATCACCGCGGCCGTCGTCCTGCTGCACGAGGGAGGGCTCCGCCGCCACCTGCCGCTGGTCGCGGTCTTCACCGTCCTCGCCTGGGGCGCGGGCGGGTCGAAGTCGACGTTCCTGCCGGTGCTCGGTGCCGGCCTGGGGCTCGCGCTCGTCGCGGCCCTCGTGCGGCGGGACCGTGCCGCACGCGTCGCCGCGGCGCTGCTGGGGCTCTGCGTCGCCGGGTTCGGCCTGCTGCTCGTCGTGGTCCTCGGTGGGCAGTCGGGCAGCCTCGCGATCACGCCGCTGACCACGACGCGCGCGTTCGCGGCGGCCCAGCTCGTCGCCGACCCGGCCAGCACGCGCCACACCCTGCTGATCACGGGGCTCGGCCTGGCGTCGTGGCTGTGCGCGAGCGCGGGAGTGCTGCTGCTGGCCCGGCGCGAGACGCTGCGCGACGTCACGTTCTGGCTGCTGCTGGGGGTCGCAGGCTCGGGCATCTGCGCCTGCCTGCTCACGACGGCCAACGGGCTGAGCCAGCTGTACTTCCTGTACGCGTCCTGGCCGGCGCTCGGCATCCTCACGGCGTGGGGCGTGGTCGCCGCCACCCGCACCTGGCCCCGGTGGACGCGCACGCTCGTTCCCGTGGGCCTGCTCGCCGGCGCGGCGCTGGTGTGGGCCGTGCGCCGCGCTGACGGTCTGGAGGCCCCGACCGCCGCACCCGCCCCCGCGTTCCCCTACCGGGCCATGCTCTGGCCATGGCTCTGGCTCCTGGGCGCCGCGCTCGTCGCCGCCGCGCTCGTCGCGCTGGTCGTGCGCCTGCGCCGCCGCGAGGGATCGGCCGTCACACCGGTGACCGCGGGGCTGCTGACCTTCGCGGTGCTCCTGGCCGGGACCTCCCTCTACCAGCGGACACTCGAGACGGCGCACGCCGCGGTCTCCGTGGTCCGGGACGGCCAGGGCCCCGGCGAGGGCTACCCGGTCCCCCGCGACGGGGCGCTGGCGGCGCTGTACGTGCGGGACCACTCGGGCACCGACGAGGTCGTCGCGACGAACGCGCACTGCTACGGCCCCGAGGACGCCTGCGACGCGCGGCACTTCTGGGTCTCCGGGCTCACCGAGCGCCGGGTGCTGGTGGAGGGCTGGGCGTACCCCGAGGGGTTCCGGCCCGGCCTGACCCGCACCAGCCCGTTCTGGGACACGGACCGCTACGAGGCCAACGAGGCCGTGTTCGACGACCCGTCGGACGCGGCGGTCGCCCGCCTGCGGAACGAGTGGGGCGTCCGGTGGCTCGTGGTCGACCGGACGATGGGCGTCGAGAGCCCGGAGCTGCGGGAGCACGCCACGCTCGAGCTCGAGCTCGACGACGCCGCGGTCTACCGGATCGGCTGACCCCGCCAGCCGGGCGCGGGTGTCGGGCTCCGGCGGGCAGGCTCAGGCGGTCACCGCGCGCGCCCGCGCGGACCGACGCACCACGAGCAGCCCCGCGACCGCCATCACCGCCGCCGCGGCGACCCGGGTGGCCGACCAGGCCCCGTCGACCGGCAGGAGCGCCCCGAGGGCGCTCACGGCCGCCCAGAGCAGCATCACCAGCGGCATCGCCGGCGGCCACCAGGGGTACTCCGCGACCCGTCGCTGCACTGCGGTGGTCCCGGCGGCGAGAAGCAGGTAGGCGACCAGGTAGCCGGCGCCGATCCCGGCCAGGCCGGTGGTCGCGGCGAGCGCCGCGGCCGCGCCCAGCCCTACCGCCACCGCGAACGGGGTGCTCAGCGCGAGCCAGCCGGTGCGACCCCGCGCGAACACGAGGTGGCCGCTCGCCAGGTACACCACGGACGGGAGCGCAGCGGCGGAGGCCAGCGCGACGGCGGGGACCAGCTCCGCGTGACCGTACGTGGCGGGCGCCGCCAGCCGGACCAGCCAGGGCGCCAGCAGCGCCACGCCGCCGGCGAGCACCGCCGCGACCAACGCGATCACCCGCGTCGTCTCGTCGAGCACTCGGGCGCGGTCCGTCCGCGCGGCGCGGTAGACCACGGGCGCCCACGCGTTGTTGAGCCCCGCGGTCACGACGGTGGCGCCGGCACCGACCGTCAGCGCCACGTTCGCACGCCCGCCGTCGCCGAGCACCCGGTCGGCCACGACGACCAGCCCGGCGAGCGCGAGGTAGAGGGACACCTGGTGCGGCACGGTCGGCGCGCCGACGCGCAGCGCAGCGGCGACCCCGTGCCGGGTGAGGTGCGGCCGGCCCGAGCGTGCCACCAGCGCCAGGCCCGCGACCCCGGCCAGCAGGTACCCGCCGGCGACGCCTGCGAGGTAGACGGCCGCCGTGCGCTCCGCTACCACGACGGCCACGAGACCCGCGGCGGGCCCGACCAGGCTGGCGGCGACGGCGAGGAGCACGAAGGGTCCCGGCCGGTCGGCGCCGCGGAGGAAGGCCTGCGCCAGCACCATCCACGCGCCCCCGGCCCCGGCGACCAGCGCCAGCAGCACCTCCAGGGTGAACGGCCGTCCGAGCAGCACGGGAGCCCATAGCGGCCCGGTCGCCGCGACCACGGCGGTCAGGACCGTCGCGATGCCTGCGCCCGCGACGACGACGCCGCGCGCGCCGGCGGCGCCGTCCGCGTCGAGGATGTACTGCCTGGTGATCGCCGCGCCGAGCCCGAGGGCGACCAGGATGTAGGCGACCTGGAGGACGACGGTCGCGACCGCGACCAGGTCGTACTGCGCGACCGGCAGCAGCCGGGTGACGACCGGGATGACCGCGAGCGACGCGAGCGCCGGGCCGGCCGTCGCGATCGTGTACAGCGACCCGCGGCCCAGAACGGCGCGGGTGGCGGACGGCTCCGCGGCGGGAGCCGGCCCGGCCGGCGGCACGCCGACCCCCGGGTCCGGGACCGTCACGGCCTAGCGCCCCGCGACCGCGCGCCGCACCTCGTCGATCACGCGGTCCACCTGGGCGTCCGTGAGGTCGGGGAAGAGCGGCAGGGAGATCTCCTGCGCGTAGTAGGCCTCGGCGTTCGGGCACTGGCCGCGCTGGTAGCCGAGGTCCGCGAAGACGGGGTGCCAGTAGGCGGGCACGTAGTTCACCTGCACGCCGATCCCCGCCGCGCGCAGCGCCTCGAACACCTCGCGCCGGCGGCCGTCGAGCACGCGCAGCGGGTACAGGTGCCACGCCGGCTCCGCCTCGGTGCGGCGCGCCGGGGTGAGCACGCCGTCCAGGTCCCGCAGGCCCTCGTCGTACCGGGCGTGGATCTCGGCGCGCCGGGCGCGGAACGCCTCGAGGCGGCGCAGCTGCGACGTGCCGAGCGCGGCCAGCACGTCGGGCAGCCGGTAGTTCAGGCCGAACTCGTGCACCTCCTGGTGCCACGGGCCCTCGTCGGGGAACCGCTGCAGGGCGGGGTCGCGCACCAGGCCGTGGTTCTTGAAGCCGCGCGCGCGCCGCTCGAGCTCCGGGTCGGACGTGACGACCGCGCCGCCCTCGGCGGTCGTGAGGTTCTTCGTCGGGAAGAACGAGAGGGTCGTGAGGTCGGCGAAGGAGCCGACGGGCCGGCCGCGCCACAGCGAGCCGATCGAGTGGGCGGCGTCCTCGAGGTACAGCGCGCCGTGCTCGTGCGCGAGCGCGGCGAACGCCTCGGGGCTCGCGGGCAGGCCCGCGTAGTCCACCGCGGCGACCACGCGCGTGCGGTCGGTGAGCGCGGCGTGTGCGGCCTCGACGTCGAGGTTGCCGGTGTCCGCCTCGACGTCGGCGAACACGACCGTCGCGCCGTGCAGCGCCGCCGCGGCGGCCGTCGCGACGAACGTGAGCGGCGTCGTGACGACCTCGTCGCCGGGGCCGACGCCCGCGGCCGCGTACGCGACGTGCAGCGCCGCCGTGCCGGAGGTCACGCTCACGGCCGCACCGCCCCCCACGTGGGCCGAGACGGCGCGCTCGAACGCCTCGACCGCGGGGCCCGTGGTCAGCCAGTCGCTGCGCAGCGCCGCGACGACCGCCTCGACGTCGGAGTCGTCGACGGACTGCCGACCGTAGGGCAGCACGCCGGCCGCCTCAGGCGAACCGCGCGACCATGTCGCGCAGCTCGTCGGGGCCCAGCCACAGGTCGTTGGTGTCGGAGCGGTAGGTCCAGCCGTCCTCGACCGGCTCGCCGCCCTCGGGCGCCTCGTAGCCCCAGCCGCTCACGTACGGCATCACGACGTACCGGTCGCCCAGGCGCACGGTCCGCCGCGAGTCGTCGGGCGCGATCATCTCCTCGTGCAGCTTCTCCCCCGGGCGGATGCCGATCTCGTGCATCGCGGAGCCCGGTGCGACGGCCTGCGCCAGGTCCGTGACCTTCATGCTCGGGATGCGCGGCACGTACAGCTCGCCACCGGTCATGAGTTCGAACGAGTCGAGGACGAACTGGACGGCCTGCGGCAGCGTGATCCAGAACCGCGTCATGCGCAGGTCGGTGATCGGCAGGGACTCGCCCTGCTCGGCGAGCCGGCGGAACACCGGGATGACCGAGCCGCGCGAGCCCATGACGTTGCCGTACCGGACGACGGAGAACCGCGTGTCGTACGACGCCGCGTAGTGGTTGCCCGACACGAACATCCGGTCGCCGCAGAGCTTCGTGGCCCCGTAGAGGTTGATCGGGCTCGACGCCTTGTCGGTCGACAGGGCGACGACCTTCTTGACACCGGCGTCGATGGCGGCGTCGATGACGTTCTGCGACCCGTTGACGTTGGTCTGCACGAACTCGAACGGGTTGTACTCGGCGGTGTCGACCTGCTTGAGCGCGGCCGCGTGCACGACGTGGTCGACGCCGTGCATCGCGCGCGTCAGGCGCTGGCGGTCCCGGACGTCGCCGATGAACCAGCGCAGGCGGGGGTCGTCGTCGAGCTCGCGGCGGACCTCGTACTGCTTGAGCTCGTCCCGGCTGAACACCACGAGGCGGCGAGGGTCGTGGTGCTCCAGCACCTCGCGGAGGAACGCCTTGCCGAAGGACCCGGTGCCTCCGGTGACGAGGATCGAGGCTCCCGAGAGCAGAGACATGCCGTGGAACTCCAGACGGATCGGGTCGGTGGACGGGCAGCGGGCCGACGGGGCCGCACGCCAGATAGAGCATCATGGCACGGTGCGCCCGGACCCCACCGCCCACCCCGCTCGCGTCGTCGCCGTGATCCAGGCCCGGACCGGGTCGTCGCGGCTGCCCGGCAAGGTGCTCCTGCCGCTGGCCGGCCGTCCCGTGCTCGGGTGGGTGGTCCGCGCGGCCCTGGCCGCCCCGGGCGTCGACGAGGTCGTGGTGGCCACGTCCACGGCCGACGGCGACGACGCCGTGGCCGACCTCGCGGCCGACCTGGGCGTCGGGGTCGTCCGCGGCAGCGAGCTCGACGTGCTGTCGCGGTTCGTCGCGGCACGTGACGCGACCGCCGCCGACGCGGTCGTGCGGCTCACCGCCGACTGCCCGCTGCTCGACCCCGCGCTCGTCGGTGCGGTCGTCGGCGCGTGGCGGGCCGACCCGTCCCTCGACTACGTCGCGACCACGCTGGTGCGCACGCTGCCGCGCGGGCTCGACGTCGAGCTGGTGTCCTCCGACGCGCTCGACCGTGCCGACGCCGTCGCGCGGGACCACCACCGCGTGCACGTGACCTCCGCGCTGTACGCCGAGCCCGGCGCGTACCGGACGCTGGGCCTCGTCGTGGCGCCGGACGCGCACGACCTGCGGGTCACGCTCGACACCGCGCAGGACGCGACGCTGCTCGAGGCCGTCACCGCCGCGCTCGGCGACGCGCCGCCCGCGTGGCGCGACCTCGTGGCGCTGCTCCGGTCGCGGCCCGAGCTCGTCGCCCTGAACGCCGAGGTCCGGCAGAAGGCCCTCGAGGAGGCGTGATGCGCGTGCTGCTGCGCTGCGACGCCAGCGCCGGCTCGGGCGTGGGGCACCTGGTGCGCTGCCTGGCGCTCGCGGAGGCCGCGCGGGCGCGGGACTGGGACGTGGTGCTGCTCGGCGACGTCGACGCACCCCTCGGCCGGCGGCTGGTGGCCGCGGCGGGCGTCGAGGTGCGCCCGGCCCCGGCCGACCTGCCGCGCGCGGTCCGCGAGCAGCCGGACCTCGTGGGGGCCGACGTGCTGCACGTCGACCACTACGACGTGCACGGCGACCTGCGCCGCGCGGGCGGTCCGCTGGTCTCGTCGATGGAGGACGGCACGTTCGGCCGCCGTCCCGCCGACGTGGTCGTCGACTCCACCCTCGGGGCGGAGCACGCGGACCGGCCCGCCGACGGCTCCGGCACGGTCCTGCGCGGCGTGCGCTACGCGCCGCTGCGGGACGCCGTCCGCGCCGCGCGCCGCGCAGCGCCGGACGAGCGGCGCGACGACGTCCTGGTCGTCATGGGCGGCACGGACGCGTTCGGGGTGAGCGCCGCAGCGGCGCGCCTCGCGGTCGCCGCGGGTGCGCCTCGCGTCCGCGTCGTGGCCACGGGCGAGGGCGCCGCGCAGGTGCGTGCGCGGGTCCCGGAGGCGGAGGTCCTGGGGCCGCAGGACGACCTGCCCGCGCTCGCGGCGGCCTCGGGCGTCGTCGTCAGCGCCGCGGGCACGTCGGTGTGGGAGCTCGCGTGCGTCGGTGCCGCCACGGCGGTCGTGGCGGTCACCGAGAACCAGCGGACCGGTTACGAGCGGGCGGTGGCGGCGGGGATCGCCGTGGGGCTCGGCCCCCTCGACGCGGTCCGTGCGGGCGACGACCGGGCCGTCGGCCCGCTGCGCGCGCTCCTGACCGATCCCCGGGCGCGTGCGCGGCTCGGCGAGCGGGGACGCCGTCTGGTGGACGGCCTCGGGGCCGACCGCGTGCTCGACGCGTGGTGGGCGGCGCTGGGCCGCCCGGTGCTGACGGCCCGGACGGCGACCCCCGACGACGCCGACCTGCTGCTCGGGTGGCGCAACGACGCGGGCACGCGCGCCGCCTCGCGCGACCGGGGGCTCGTGACCCGCGACGCGCACGTGACGTGGCTGTCGCGCGTGCTCGCCGCCCCCGACAGGCTCCTGCTGGTGGTCGAGCGCACCGGGCGTCCCGCCGGGACCGTGCGGTTCGACCGCGTGGACGACGACCTGTGGGAGGTGTCGATCACGCTCGCGCCCCACGCGCGGGGCCGTGGTCTCGCGCCCGACGTGCTCGCCGCGGGCGAGCGGGCGTGGCGCGCCCGCGTCGGCCCCGGCCCCGCGGTGCTCGCGTCCGTGCGTCCGGACAACGTCGCGTCGGCGCGGCTGTTCGAGGCGGCGGGCTACCGGCCCGTGGCACCCGGCGACGACGGGCTCGACCGGTACGTCCGCCCGGGCGGCTGACGGGTCGGTGACGCCCCGGGGGCGCGTCACCGACCGGCGGTCAGACCAGGTCCCAGCTCAGCGCGGTGCCGCGGGCGACGTCGGCGCGGAACGTGCGCCCGAGCACGACGTCGAGGTGGACGGGCTCGAGCCCGCCCGCCGGCCGGATCGACCTCACGTTGTCCGCCGTGACGACGTCGCCCGCCCGGACGTCCTCGACGACGTACAGCGACCGGCGCAGCCGACGGCTCTCGTCCTCCCCGGCGGTCGGGTCGAGCCGGACCTCCCCGAGCGCCTGCCACGCGACCTCGGTCTCGGTCGCGAGCGCGGCGAGCTCGTGCGGCTCGAGCGAGAAGTCGGAGTCGACCCCGCCGTCCGCGCGCGCCAGCGTGACGTGCTTCTCCACGAGGCACGCACCGAGCGCGACGCCCGCGACGGCGGCGCCGATGCCCTTGGTGTGGTCGGACAGCCCCACGACGACGTCGAACGTGTCACGGATGACCGGGATCGAGCGCAGGTTCGACTCGCTGGGCGACGCCGGGTACGACGACGTGCACGCCAGGACGACGACCTGGTCGTTGCCCTCGCCGCGGATCGTCCGTACGGCGGTGTCGACGTCGGTGACCGAGGCGGCGCCCGTCGAGATCACGACCGGCTTGCCGGTGCGGGCGACGCGGCGCAGCAGCGCGAGGTCGCCGATCTCGAGCGACGCGATCTTGTACAGCTCGACGTCGAGGTCCTCGAGCAGGTCGACGGCGGTCCCGTCGAACGGGCTCGAGAACGGCACGAGGCCGTGCTCGCGCGCCCGGGCGAAGATCGGCGCGTGCCACTCCCAGGGCGTGTGCGCCTCCTCGTAGAGCCGGTAGAGGTTCTTGCCGCCCCACAGCTCGTGCCCGGCGGACACGCGGAAGGCCGGGCCGTCGGCGTCGATGGTGATCGTGTCCGCGCGGTAGGTCTGCAGCTTCAGCGCCTGCGCCCCCGACGCGGCGACCGCGTCGACGATGGCGAGCGCGCGGCCGAGGTCGCCGTTGTGGTTGCCGGACATCTCCGCCACCACGAACGGCCGGTGGTGGGCGTCGACGACGTGCGCGCCGACGGTGATCGAACGGTCCGCCATCAGCCGAGGACCCCCGGAGCGGCCGCGGCCCAGCGCTGCTGCCAGTCGCCGATCGGCTCGACGCCGACGGCGCGCAGCGCGTCGTGCCCGAGGACGGAGAACGCGGGACGCTCGGCGGCGCGCGCGGCGCCCTCGCTCGTGGTCGGGCGCACGATCTGCGGGTCGAGACCCGCGGCGGCGACGACGGCACGCGCGAAGCCGCACCACGTCGTCCGGCCGGACGACGTCGCGTGGTAGGTGCCCGCGGGTGCCCCGCCGTCGACCAGCCGCACCGCGAGGTCCGCGACGTCGACGGTCCACGTGGGCTGACCCGCCTGGTCGTCCACGACGTCGAGGCTGCCGCGCTCGCGTGCGACGCGGGCGATGGTCTTGGGGAAGCAGCTGCCGCCCGCGCCGTACAGCCACGCCGTGCGCAGGATCAGGTGGTCGGCGCCCGCGGCGCGCACCGCCCACTCCCCCGCGAGCTTCGTGCGGCCGTAGGCCGACCGCGGGGCGGCGAAGCCGTCCTCCGCGTACGGGTCGGTCGCGTGCCCGTCGAACACGTAGTCGGTCGACACCTGCACGAGGCGCGCCCCGTGCCGCACCGCGGCCCGCGCGAGCGCCTGCGGCCCCACGGAGTTGACCGCGAACGCCTCGGCCTCGCGCGTCTCCGCGTCGTCGACCGCGGTCCACGCGGCGCAGTTCGCCACCACGTCGAACCCGGCGACGGCGTCCAGCACCGCGGCGCCGTCCGTGATGTCGAGCTCGTCGCGGTCGAGCGCGACGACCTCGTGCCCGTCCGCACGCACCCGCGCGACCAGGTCCTGACCCAGCATGCCCCGGGCACCCGTGACCAACCAGCGCACCGCATCCTCATCTCGTCGGCGTCAGTCCGGCGGCCAGCCTAGTCGGCCCCGGTACGCTGGACCGGCCGCACGACCGCGCGGCGACCGACCGAAGGAGAACCGCCGTGCAGTACCGCGAGCTCGCCGTCCCCGGGGCGTGGGAGATCACCCCGAAGCAGTTCGGCGACCCGCGAGGCGTCTTCCTCGAGTGGTTCAAGGCGGCGCCGTTCGCGGACGCCGCGGGCCACGCGTTCGACCTCCAGCAGGCCAACCTGTCGGTGTCCGCGGCCGGCGTCGTGCGCGGCATCCACTTCGCCGACGTCCCCCCCGGCCAGGCGAAGTACGTGACGTGCGCGCGGGGCGCGGTCCTCGACGTCGTCGTCGACATCCGCGTCGGCTCCCCGACGTTCGGGCAGTGGGACTCGGTGCTGCTCGACGACGTCGACCGCCGCGCGATCTACCTCGCCGAGGGCCTGGGCCACGCGTTCATGTCCCTCGAGGACGACTCGACGGTGCTCTACCTGTGCTCGGCGGGCTACGCGCCCGGGCGCGAGCACGGCATCCACCCGCTCGACCCCACCGTCGGCATCGACTGGCCCACCACGGGACGCGACGGACGGCCGCTCACGCCGCAGCTCTCCGAGAAGGACGAGGCCGCCCCCACGCTCGTGCAGGCGCAGGCCGACGGCCTGCTCCCCCGCCACGCGGACGTCGAGGCGTTCCTGGCGAGCCTGCGTGCCTGACACGGCGGCCCGCGGGGTCGTCGCCGTCGTCGTCACGTTCCAGCCCGAGGTCGCCGTCACGTCCGTGCTGCTGCGCGCGCTCGCACCGCAGGTCGAGCACGTCGTCGTCGTCGACAACGGCAGCCCCGGGGGGACGGTCGACGCGCTGCGGGCCGAGCTCGCGGCCGTCGGCGGCGAGCTGCTGACCCTCGACGCCAACCTCGGCATCGGCGAGGCCCAGAACCGCGGCATCGCGCGGGCGCGGGAGCTCGGGGCCCGGGCCGTGCTGCTGTCCGACCAGGACTCGGTGCCGGCCGCCGACATGGTCGCGCGCCTCGTCGCGGGCCTCGCGCGGGCGCGCGCCGAGCACGGGCCCGTCGCGGCCGTCGGCCCCGTGACCGTCGACGAGCGCAACGCCGGAGCCGCGCTGCTCTTCTCGGACCACCGCTGGGGCCCGCGACGCGCGCTGCTCCCGGACGAGGACGGCGCGCTCGCACCGGCGACGTTCCTCATCGCCTCGGGCTGCCTCCTGGACGTCGCCGCGCTCGACGCGGTGGGGCCGATGAACGCCGCGTGGTTCATCGACCACGTCGACCTGGAGTGGGGCCTGCGGGCGCGTCGCGCCGGCTACGGGCTGTTCGGCGTGGTCGGCGCGCAGCTCGGCCACGCCCTCGGCGACCGCGTGCAGCGGATCCCCGGGCGCGAGCGCGACGTGCACATCCACTCCCCCGTGCGGAACTACTACATGGCGCGCAACACCGTGCTGCTGGTGCGCTCGGGCCTGCTGCCCGTGGCGTGGCGCGTGGGCTACCTCGCGTGGATCACGAAGTACACCGGCTTCTACGTGCTGGCGGTGGCCCCGCGCGCGCGACGCGCGCGGCTCCTGCTGCGCGGGCTGCTCGACGGCGCCCGCGGCCGCACGGGACGGCTCCAGGAGGACCGATGACCGACCCACGACGGCACGAGGGCACGACGGCCACCGCCGGCGCCGCCGACGTCCTCATGCTGGCCTTCGGCGCGGAGCCGTACCTCCACGAGGCGGTCGCCGCCGTCCTCGCGTCCGAGGGGGTCGACGTCCGCCTGACGCTGGTGGACAACGGGTGCACCACCGACGCCGTGGCGACGCTCCCGCCGGACCCGCGCGTGCGGCTCGTCGTCCCGGGGAGCAACCTCGGGTTCACGGGCGGGATGAACGCCGCGGCGGCCGGAACGTCCGGCCGTCCTCTCGTGCTCGTCAACTCCGACGCGGTCGTCGCGCCGGACGCGGTCGCCACGCTTGTCACGGCCCTCGCGGACGACCCACGCCTCGGCGTCGCGGGCGGGCTGGTGCGCCTCGCGTCGGACCCCGACCGCGTGAACTCGGCGGGCAACCCGCTGCACGTGCTCGGGCTGTGCTGGGCCGGTGGCCTCGACGAGCCGGTCGCGGCCCACGCGACCGGCCGTGAGGTCGCGTCGGCCAGCGGCGCGCTCGTCGCGGTGGACCGCGCGCTGTGGGACGAGCTCGGCGGGTTCCCCGAGGAGTACTTCGCGTACCTCGAGGACCTCGAGCTGTCCTGGCGGGCGTGGCAGCACGGGCGCACCGTGCGGTACGTGCCGGCGGCGAGCGCGGTCCACCACTTCGAGTTCGGCCGGTCGCCCCTCAAGATGTACCTGCTCGAGCGCAACCGGCTGCTGTTCGTGCTGACGACCTACGAGGCCCGCACCCTGGCACTGCTGGCGGTCCCGCTGCTCGCCTTCGACGTGGCCATGCTCGCGGTCGCGACCGCGCAGGGCTGGGGGCGGCAGAAGCTGCGCGGCTGGGGCTGGGTGCTGCGCCACCCCGGGGTCGTCGCGCGACGGCGCCGCACCGTGCAGCGCTCCCGCACGGTGCCCGACCGCGACCTGACGCACCTCATGACCGACACGTTCGACTCGGCGCAGTTCCCCCTGCCCGCGGCCGCCGCGCCCCTGCAGGGCGTCCTGCGGCTGTGGTGGCGACTCGTCCGGAGGGTGCTGTGAACCCCGCGGTCACGGCGGTCGTCACCGCCTTCCGGCCGGACGCCCGGCTGACGGAGGTCGTCCGGTCGGCCGGCTCGCAGTGCGCCCGCGTCGTGGTCGTCGACAACACGCCCGCCGGCGAGCCCGGCGTCGACGCGCTGCCCGCCGTCGCGGACGTCGCGCAGGTCCTGCGTCCCGGCACGAACCTGGGCCTCGCCGGAGCGCTCAACCTCGGCGTGCACGAGGCGTCGCCCGAGCACGACCTCCTGCTGCTCGACCAGGACTCGGCCGTGCCCGCGGGACTGGTCGAGCGGCTCACCGCCCGGCTGGACGCGGACCCGCGGATCGGGGTCGTCGGGCCGGTGCCGTGGGACGCGGACGCCGACCGGCCGCTCGACCCGCGAGCGACGCACCGCGCCCCGCTCGCCGACCTGCCCGTCGTCATCACCTCCGGCATGGTCGTCCGACGCGCCGCGCTCGACGCCGTGGGCCCCTTCCGCGAGGACTTCTTCGTCGACTGCGTCGACCAGGACCTGTGCCTGCGCGTGCGCGGCGCGGGCTGGCGCGTCGTGCAGGACGCGACCGTGCGGCTGCCGCACAGCCTCGGGGACACCCGGTGGCGCGGCGTCGGACCCTTCCGCCTGCGCTCGACGTCGCACGCCACGTGGCGTCTGTACTGGACCGCCCGCAACGGGACCGTCCTCGCGCGCGAGCACTGGCGGCGCGAACCGGTGTGGGTCGCGACCTCGGCCACCCTGCAGGCGTACGTCGCGCTCACCGTGCTGCTGTTCGAGCCGCCCCGCCTCCGCCGTCTGGCGACGCTGGCGCGGGGCGCCCGGGACGGGTGGTCGGGGCGCTCCGACCCGGCGATGCGACCGGGCGGTGCGCGGTGACGTCCCCGACGGCCGCGGCCACCTCGTACCGGCGGGACGCGCTGCTGGTCGCCGTCGCGCGCATGGCGCCGCTCGGCGTGCAGCTCCTGGCGACGCCGCTCGTGCTCGACCGGCTCGGGGACTCCGCGTACGCCGCGTGGGCGCTCATGATGACGACGATCAACCTCCTGCTCACGGCCGACCTCGGCGTCGTGGGCATCATGCAGCGGTACCACGGGATCGCACGCGGTCAGCAGGACGCCCGGCTCGGCGGGCGCATCACGGCGTCCGTGCTGCTGGTGCTGGCCGGACTGCTGGTGACGGTCGTCGCGCTGGGGCCCTGGATCTCGCGGGGCGTCCTGGCGGTCGTCGACGTGCCCGACGCCGTCCGGGCGGACGCCGCGCTGCTCTTCCGGCACGCCGGCACGCTCGCGGTGCTCCAGCTCGTGGCGCTCGCGTTCAGCTCCTACCTCGCGGCGCACTCGAGGTTCGTCGCGGTCGCGGTGCAGTCGCTCGCGGCGCGTGCGGTCCTGGCCGGGGGGATCGCGTGGGCCCTGCTCACCGACCAGGGCCTGCCCGGCCTGCTCCTCGCGTCGTTCGCCGACGCCGGGGTCGCCGTCCTCCTGGGCGTCGTCCTGTGCCGGCAGCACCTGCTGCGCGAGGTCCGCCGCCCCACCGACCGCGCGCAGACCCGTGAGCTGTGGGCGTACTCGTGGCGGAACCAGCTGTCCGCGCTGGGTTTCGTGGCGCAGCGCGAGCTCGACGTGGTGATCGCGGGCGTGATGCTGTCGACCGCCGCGC
This sequence comes from Cellulomonas iranensis NBRC 101100 = JCM 18110, assembly GCF_001552375.1. GTDB lineage: Bacteria > Actinomycetota > Actinomycetes > Actinomycetales > Cellulomonadaceae > Cellulomonas > Cellulomonas iranensis. The sequence continues at coordinate 31,598 of NZ_BCRB01000024.1, forward strand.
TCGCGAGCGTCTCCGCGGCCGCACCGCTCGTCGCGGCCGCGTGCCTCGCCCCCACCGTGCTGCTCACGCCGGTCTTCACCTCGCTGAGCGTGCAGGCCGGCCGGGACCCCGCCGGCCTGGCCGCCGCCGGAGCGAGCGCCGAGCGCGGGTGGCTGCGCCTGGTGCTGCCGTTCGGGGCGCTCGCGCTGGGGGTGCTGCCGTTCGCGGCGACGGCCTGGCTCGGTCCCGAGGTCAGTGCGATCACACCGCTCGCGGCGCTGCTGGCGGCCGGTTTCGTCGTCACGCTCGCCGGCAACGCGCGCGCCGTCGTGGTGCGCGCCGCCGGACGCCCCGGCATCGAGACGCGCTCGTACGTCGTGTACGCCGCCGTGAAGATCGTCGCCGGTGTGGCACTGGCCGTCGTGGGAGGCATGCTCGGGCTCGCCGCCGCGGGCATCCTCGCCTCGGTGGCCGCCCTCGTGGTCCTGGTGCGCGGCTCGCGAGGCCTGGTCGCGCCCGGGTCGGGCGTGGGCCCCCGGGAGCTGCTGCGCGCGCTCGCGCTCGCGGCCGGCACGGGCGCCCTGTCGTTCGTGGTCAGCCGGGCGGTCGACGGCCGGTGGACGACGCTGGTCTGCCTCGTCGTGGTCGCCGGGGCCGGGGCGGCGGTCGCCGCGGTACCCGTGCTGCGCGCTCGGCGGGCCGCGTGAGCGGCGACCACGCCTCGCAGCCGCCGCGTGACGAGTACGCTGCACGGGTGTCACGCCCGAGCCTCGATCGCGTGCTCGTGGTCATCCCGGCATGGAACGAGGAGGACGCTCTCCCGGGTGTCCTCCGCGAGGTCCGTGCCGTCTGCGCCACCGAGCAGTCCCTGTCCGCCACGGACGTCGTCGTCGTCTCCGACGGGTCCCGCGACCGCACCGCGGAGGTCGCGCGCGCCGAAGGCGTCCCCGTGCTCGACCTGCCCATCAACCTCGGGGTCGGCGGTGCGATGCGCGCCGGCTTCAAGTACGCGCTGCGCCACGGCTACGACGCGGTCGTGCAGCTGGACGCCGACGGGCAGCACGACCCGGCCGCGATCCCCGCGCTGCTCGGCGCGGCGCACGAGCACGGCGCCGACGTCGTGATCGGCGCGCGGTTCGCCGGTGCGGGCTCGTACGAGGCCCGCGGCCCGCGCCGTGCGGCGATGCGTGTCCTCGCGCGCGTCCTGTCACGCGTCACCGGGACCCGGCTGACGGACACGACGTCGGGCTTCAAGCTCGCGGGGCCTCGCGCGGTCGAGCTGTTCGCCGCGGAGTACCCCGCCGAGTACCTCGGCGACACCGTGGAGTCCCTGGTCATCGCCGCCCGCGCCGGCCTCGAGATCGTGCAGGTGCCCGTCGCGATGCGGCCCCGGCAGGGCGGCAGGCCGTCCCACAGCCCGGTGCACGCGGCCATCTTCCTCGGGCGCGCCGTGCTCGCCCTCGTGATCGCGCTCAGCCGGCCGTCGAGCCACACCGCACGTGCCCGGCTGCACGCCGCGGCGGAGGTGAAGGCGTGAGGGGCTACCTGACGGCGCTCGTCGTGTGCGCCCTGACCGTCGGCACGATCGGCTACCTGCTGCGGTCACGCCGCATCCGCGAGAAGTACGCCGCGTCATGGATCGCACTGGCCGTGGCGGTGGTCACCGTCGGCGCCGTGCCGTCCGTCCTGACGTGGCTCGCGACGCTGCTCGGCGTCCAGACGCCCGTCAACCTGCTGTTCCTCGTCAGCGGTGTGGTGCTGCTGATCGTGTGCGTGCAGTTCAGCGTCGAGATCTCCCAGCTCGAGGAGGAGACCCGGACGCTCGCCGAGGAGATCGCGCTGCTGCGCCTCGACCTCGAGGACGTGCGGTCGCAGATCCCGCAGCAGGGCGCTGCCGACCCGGACGCCCGCCCCTCGGGCGCACCGCCGGCCTGACCGGCGGGACGGGCGGCCGGGTCGGCACCGGCCCTCGGCCGTGCGGGGCGCACTCGGCGCAGGTGTCCGCCGGGGCGGGGCGGGTGCGGCCCCGGGCACGGCCGACCACGGCGCCTCGCCGGGGCGCCGTCGGGCCACGGCGAGGCGTCGTGGCCGGATCCCGACGGCCCCGGGGCGTCGGCGGGGGTCAGCGGAAGAAGCCCGCCACGTCGAGCAGCACGTGGGTCGTGCCCTGGTCGTTGTAGAGCCGCACGGCTCCCCCGTCCCCGACGCGGACCACGACGGCGTTCGCCTGCGTGAACCCGCGCGTCGCGTTGAGGTCCGACGTCCCGGTGAGAGGGCGACCCGCCGGCCAGACCCGCACGTGCGTCCAGGGCGCCGTGTGGTCGACGGCGGTCACGGTGCCGACGACGGCCGTCGCGTCGACGGGGACCGCACCGCCGGTCACCGTGGCCTGCACCTGGCCCGTCGGCCCGACCGGCGCTCCGGAGCGCGTGTCGAGGACGCGGGCCGGCTGGACCGGTGTGAACAGCGCGCCCGTCGTCGCGCCGCGGGTGCCGTACCAGCCGACGACGTCGACGACGACGTGGCTGGACGAGCCCTGCACCGCCACCGTGATCCGGCCGTCGACGACGGGGACCACGGCGCGGTTCGCGATGTCCGCGCCGGGCACCAGGTTGACCGTGGACGTCGACGGCAGCGCGCCCGAGCCGTAGGCCACGACGTACCCGTTGCCGGTGGCCCGGGTCGTCGTCACGTTCACGGTGACGGCGCTCAGCGAGGAGGCCGGCAGCCCGAGCGCGGCGGCGACGTCGACGGAGCGGGTCGCGCCGGGCGCGATCGCGGCGGCGGTGCGGGAGTCCATGGCCCGGACCGGGTCGACCGCGACGTACCGCGCCGACGTCGCGGTGCTCGACGTGTAGTAGCCGAGCACGTCCACCAGGTAGTGGGTCGTGCCGATCGCGTTGAACACGCTGACGGCGCCGGCGCCGCCGACACCGACGGTCACCTGGCTGGCCTGCGTGCGGCCGGGCGACGTGTTGAGCACGGAGGCGTTCGGCATCGCGCTGCCCGCCGGCCACACCCGCAGGTGCCCGGCGACGCTCGTCCCGACCGCCGTGACGTTGAGGACGACGGCCGTGACGCCGGACGTGGGCACGCCCCCGCGCCCCAGCACGGGCACCTCCGCGCGCGCACCGGAGCCGAGCGCCTGGAAGGTCGTCCGGGTGTCGACGAGGCGAGCAGGGGTGAGGGGGACGTACCCGCCGTCCCCGACCAGCGGGACGGCGGCGGGCGGTGCCGCGTCGGCGGGCTGGCGGACCGCGACCGTCGTGGTCACGACGTTCGACGTCCGGCCTGCGGCGTCGGTGCCGACGAGCGTCAGCGCGTAGCTGCCCGGACCGACGAACTGCGGGTCGGACGCCGCGCGTCCGTCGTACGTGCCGAACCACGTGGCGTTGAACCTGACGCCGGCCTGTGCGCTGCCGGTCGTGCGCAGGACCTGGCGGTTCGTGCTGCGGTCGACGACCGTCAGCGTCCAGGACATCGCGACGTTCGGCGTGACGCCGACGCTCACCTGGCCGCCGTGGTCGATCGTCGCCGCCGACACGGCCGGCGATCCCAGCACCGGTGCGGTGGCGCGGGGCTGCCACCAGCTCGACCGCAGGCCGAAGGCGGGGGTGTTGACCGTCGCGTTCCCTGTCGAGCACTCGAGCCGGACCTGGGAGATCCTGCCGCCGAGGGGCCCGTTGCCGGTACGCCCGGTGACGACCATGGTGCGCAGGGTCCCGTTCGCCGGGCAGGACTGCGCCACGCGCGCGACCGAGAGCTCCGCCGTCCAGGAGGTGACGGTGTCGCCGGGCGCCGTCCCGGTCCACGGGTCGGCCTTGGCCACCTGGTAGGGCACGGAGCCCGCGGCCGTCCAGCCGCCGTTCGACGAGGAGAACTCGGTGAACGCGACGGCACCGTTCCACAGTCGGATCTGACCGCCCGTCGCCGCGATCGCGGCGTCGGTCCGCGCGTCCTCGTACGAGGTGGTGAGCGCACCCGCGGCGTTCGCGACGCCCCGCCCGTAGTACACCTGGCAGGAGGTGGTGTCGCACAGCACCTGGCCGTTGCGGACCTTCCACCAGGCGTAGGAGCGCGCGGCGACCGCCTGCGCCTGCAGCGCCGCCGGCTGCCAGCTCGCAGGCGACTCGCGCGGCACGACGCTGCGCAGGTAGTCCTCGATCGGCAGGCTGTTGGTCACGTTGAACGCGGCCCCCGAGGTCGGTTCGATCCGCAGGTCCCCGCGGTACCAGCGCCCGGTGGTGTCCGACTGGTTCTTCGCGATGATCATGCCGACCTCGTTCTGCGACTCGAGGCGCAGCACGCCGCGGTAGCTCCGGCGGTCGACGATCGGCCCGTTGACGACGTCCCGCTTCACCGCCGTGATGTCCTGGCCGGCCACGGTGATGGTCCACCGCCCGGGCGGCAGCACCACCTCCTTGTTGAGCTCCCCCATGCGGATGCTGCGGTTCGCGGGGCTCCAGACGGTCACGGTGTCGGAGGGGGCGAACGCCGCGAGCGTCGCCTTGACGTACTCGCCGGCGATGGACCCCGTGGTCGTGCCCGGGTAGTAGAACGCCAGGATCTCGGCCGCGGTGCGGCCCTGCAGCGCCGCACCCTGCGCACCCCACTGCGACATGCCGCGGCCGTGCCCGAAGGCGCGCCCGTCGACGGTCCACGACCCGGACGCCGGGGCCGGGTACACCTCGGCCGCCAGTGCGGCCGGCGCGACCGCGACGAGCGCGACCCCGGTGAGGACGGCGGCGACCACCGTGGCGGTCAGACGGCGCAGGAGGTTCACGGCAGGTCCTCGGGGTGGGGCGGCGGGGATGCCCCAGGATAGGGACCCCAGGTCGCCGTCGGGCACCTCACGCCGCACGTGGGCGGATCGCCCCGGCATGTCCGGCAGGGTCGACCCGACGCTCAGCGCGCGGCGCGTGCCCGGTCGGCGATCTTCCTGGCGAGCGCCGACGGCCCGCCGGCGCGCAGGACGCGCGCGGCGGCCAGGGCCTGCCGTCCCCCGGGGAGCCCGGCCGCCCGCGCGACGAGACGCGCCCGCGTGTCGTCGGGGATCCCGGGGTGCGCGTCGATCCACCCCTCGGCGACGTCGAACGGCTCGTCGTCCTGGACCGGCACCCAGCCCGTGGACCGGCGCGGCCCGTGCGCGCGGCGCACGGCCGCCGCCCCCCGGAGCGCGTCGAGGTACGCGCCCGCCTGAGCGTGCGGTCCCCAGCGGAGCAACGCCTCACGACGTGCCGCGGCGCCGACCCGGCGACGGAGCAGCGCGTCGTCGAGCAGGTCGCCGATCGCCCTCTCCCACGCGTCGACGTCGGCCGCGAGGAACCCCGTCCGCCCGTCCTCGATCGCCTCGCGGAACGGCTGCGTCGGCGACGCCACGGTGGGCGTCTCGACGAGCGCCGCCTCGAGCCACTTGATGGCCGACTTGGCCTCGTTGAAGGTGTTGTCGAGCACGAGCGGGGCCAGGTTGACGTCGACGTCCCGCAGCCGGCCGGGCAGCTCGTACCAGGGCAGCATCGGCAGGCGACGCACCCGGTCGGCGTACGGTTCGAGCGCGGCGCCGGTGGTGAGGAATCCCCCGATCCACAGCTCGACGTCGGGACGCTGCGCCAGCACGCGCGCGACCGCGGGCTCGACGACGGCCCAGTCGGCGTCGTGCGTGTTCGTCCCGGAGAAGTAGCCGATCCTCAGCGGCCCCGCCGCGCGGGCGCGGCCGCGGGCGCGGTCGCTCTGCCGGGCGAGGTCGACGCCGACGCCGTTCGCGAACCGGAACGCCGGCAGCCCGGTCGTCGCCGTGGCGTGCTCGCACAGACGCTCGGTGCTCCCGACGTACGCGTCGGCGAGCTCCATGGTGGTGCGGTACCGCGCCACGCCGCGCCACCACAGGGCGTGCTCCTCGGGCGACAGGACGTCGAGCCCGTGGACCTGGCCCTCGAGCGCGGGGTCGAAGATCAGGTCGTCGATGTCGAACAGGACGGGCACCGGTCGGGGGCGCGCGCGCACGTCCTCGACGACCTGCAGGATCTGCGTGGTCGCGGGCACGCGGTACAGCACCAGGGCGTCGGCCCGGGCGGCGAGCCGGGGCACCTCGGGATCGCGGTAGTGCCGGACGTCCGCGTGCACGCCACGCAGGCGCAGCGCCTCGGCGGGCAGGAACCCGCGGTACCGCAGCGCGGCACCACGGATCCCGACGACGAACAGCACGCGCTGCAGCAGCGCGTCCTCCGCGTCCAGGGCGTCCAGCTCGGACACGCGGTCCTCCTCCTCGTGCGACGGGCGGACCAGGTCGGTGTACAGGCCCTCCAGGCCGTCGAGCTGGTCCGTGAAGTCGCGGATCGGCACGTCGCGCTTCCCGCCGCGCAGACGGGCGACCAGCGCCGGGTCGTTCGCGAGCCGCGCGAGTGCCGTGCCCAGCGCCTCGGCGTCGGCCGCGGGCACGACGACGCCGTTGACGCCGTCCTCCACGACCTCCTCGGGTCCGAGCGTGTCGGTGCACACCACCGCCAGCCCCGCGGCGAGCGCCTCCCGCGTGACGATCGAGTGCGACTCCCGCATCACCGACGGCAGCACGAGGACGTCGTGCGTCGCCATGACGCCCGCGACGGACGCGCGGTCGTACGCCGGCAGGAAGCGCACGGCGGCGGGCAGCGGACCCGCGCCGCGCGCGACGCGGGGGTCGACGCCGTACAGGTCGAGCGTCCAGCCGTCGGGCGGCAGGGCCGCGACCGCCTCGAGCAGGACCGGCAGGCCCTTCATCGGGTCGCTGCCGCCGGCGAACATGAGCCGCACCGACCCGTCCGACCCGCTCGTGGCGGCCGGGTCGGCTCGCGGCGCACGGTCGTCGTCCGGCACGCCGTTCTCGTCCACGACCAGGCGTGCGGGGTCGACGCCGTTGGCGGCGAGCACCCGTGCGGCGCTCGCCGACGGCGCGAGCACGACGTCGGCGTGCACGAGCTCCGCGGCCAGGAGCGCGTTGCGGCGCTCGAGCCACGCGTGGTCCACCGCGCAGGGGCAGGTCCCGCAGTCCACCACCAGGCTGCACGGCCGCATGTCGGGCGCGACGAGGAACTGCCGCGCGCACGACCACCAGAAGTCGTGCATCGTCACGACGACCTTCGCCCCCGACCGGTGCGCGGCACCGACGAGCCCGGCGCCGAGCGTCTGCAGCGAGTGCAGGTGCACCACGTCGGGACGCACGTCGGCGAGCCAGCGCTCGAAGTCGTCCGTGACGGCGGGGTTGAGGCTGTTGCGCGGGTCCGACCAGGCCGTCCACGGCGTGGTGACCACCCAGCGGACCGCGACACCGTGCCCGTCGTCCTCGGTCCACACGGTCAGCGGCTCGCGGTCCTCGTCGAGGTACCCGGCGTACACGTGCACGTCGTGGCCGCGGTCGGCGAGCCCGCGCGCGATCCGCTGCGGAACCAGCGTGCCCCCGCTGACCAGGTTGGGCGGGAAGTGGGCAGACACCTGGACGACACGCACCCGGACGAGTCTAGACGTTGCGCCACCGGCTGACGCCCGGACGGCGCGGATGCTCTAGTCTTCCGGCCATGTCCGAACCGTCGACCCGTGCGACGTGGCACGCCGACCTCGCGCGACACGACCAGTCCGCGCACCGACGCATGGCCGAACGCGCCGCCACGACCGCCGAGCCGCTGCTCCAGCAGCGGTTCGACGCCGTGACGGCCGAGCTGCACGTGCTGCGTGCGGCGGTCGCCCGCCGCGACGCGCTGCTGCGCGAGCAGACGGCCGCGCTGCGGGAGCGCGAGGCCTACGTGCGCGAGCTGGAGGCACGGCTCGAGAGCACGCCGAGGTCGGCGTCCGGCACGCTCCGGGGCGTGGCGCGGCGGGTGCGCCGACGCGTCGGTCGGCTCGTGCGCGCGGCCCTCTCCCAGCGATGAGCACCTTCCTGTCGGTCGTCCTGCTCACCGGGGGCGACGACGCGACGGTCCTGCGCACCGCCCGGAGCGTCGCGCTCGACCCCGACGCCCCCGCTCGGCTCGTCGCCGACGCGGCGAGCGTCTCCGCCGACGGTCGCGCGGCGGTGGACGCGGCACTGCCCGGCCGGGTGCAGTGGACGTCCGGGCCGCTGCACACGCGGGTCGCCGCAGCGCAGGGCCGTTACGTCGGCCTCCTGGCCCCGGGCGACGAGGTCGAGCCGGGGGTCCTGTCGGCCGTGGCCGAGTACCTCACGGCCCGCCCCGCGACCGACGTGCTGTACGTCGACGAGCAGTGGGCTGCCCCGGGCATCGAGGGCATCTGCACGAAGCCCGGCTGGGCGCCGCACTACCTCGAGGGCTGGGACTACCTCGGTCGCCTGTGCCTGGTGCGCTCGACGCTCGTCGAGCAGGTGGGAGGCCTCGGCGACGGCCCGGCGGCCGAGTGGGACCTGCACCTGCGGGTCACCGAGGTGACCGACCGCGTCGAGCACCTGCCGGTGATCGGCGTGACCCGGCTCCAGCCGCCCTCGACGCAGCCCGACGTGGTCGAGGCGGGACGGCGCGCGGTCGCGGCCCGCTACGAACGGCTCGGCGTCGCCGCGGACGTCGAGGTCGCCCACCCGGCGGGCTACCTGCGCGTGTGGCGAGCGCTCCCCGACCCGCCCCCGCTGGTCTCGGTGGTCATCCCGACCGGTGGCGGACGACGCGAGGTGCGCGGCGAGTCCGTGCTCGTCGTCGAGACCGCCGTCCGCTCGCTCGTCGAGCGCACGACGTACCCACGCTGGGAGATCGTCCTCGTCACGAGCGAGAACACGCCCGCGGACGTGGTCGACAAGGTGCAGGAGATCGCCGGGGACCGGCTGACGGTCGCCCCGGTCTCGGGAGAGTTCTCGTTCTCGCACTCGGTCAACGAGGGCGTGCGGCTCGCTCGCGGCGAGCTCGTCGTGCTGCTGAACGACGACACCGAGGTCGTCGAGCCGCGGTGGCTGGACCGCATGGTGGCCGTCGCCCAGGACCCGACCGTGGGCGCGGTCGGGGCCAAGCTGCTCTTCGAGGACGGCACGATCCAGCACGTGGGGATCGTCCACGACGACGCGTGGCTCCCGGTGCACGCGCACCGGGTGGGCGCCGACGACGCGAGCCACTTCGGCGCCAAGATCGTCGACGTCGACTACCTCGCGGTGACGGCGGCGTGCGTGCTGGTCCCGCGGCAGCTCTACCTCGAGCTGGGGGGTTTCAGCGAGGAGCTCCCGATGGCGTTCAACGACGTGGACTTCTGCCACAAGGTGGTCGCTGCGGGGCGCTCGGTCGTCTGCACGCCATTCGCGACGCTGTACCACTACGAGAGCTCGACGCGCGTCGCGGACGTGCGTCCGTTCGAGCGCCAGTACCTCGTCGACAAGACGGTCGAGCTGGCGAAGCACGACCCGCACGTCAACCACCGTTCGGTGCGCTGAACGGGGCGGCGCGCCGACGTCCCGGCGCCCGCTCTCCTCAGCGACGACGGGCCAGGCGCCACCGGATCTTCGCGACCACCTGGCGCACGCCACCCGCCCGCAGGTGCCGCCACACCGCGCCGGCGTCGGCACGCAGCGCCCGCCACCGCCCGACGGGCGGGACGGCGACCGGGACCGGCGCTGCGGGGTCCGACGTCGCGAGCCGGTGCGCGTCGGCGGCGCGACGAGGCGCACGGCAGAACTCGACCAGCGGTGCCAGGACGACCGGCCAGGTGAACTCCCGGGCCGTCGCCTCGACCGCGGCCCGCGCCGAGGTCGCCGCCTCGGCGTCGGTGAGCAGCTCCGCGAGGGCGTCCGCGAGGGCGTCCACGTCCTCCGGCGGGACGGCGCGCCCGAGGCCGCGCTCCCGCACGAGGTCCGCGAACCCGTCGCCCTCCGTCGAGACGATCGGCATGCCCGCCCACAGGTAGTCCAGGATGCGCGTGCGGAACGAGAACTCCGTCTCGACGTGGGGGTAGTGGCAGCTCACGCCCACGTCGGCGTCCATGAGGTAGTCCGCGCGCGTCTCGTACGGCACCCAGTCGTCGTTGAAGAACACGTGCGTCCCCGTGAGCCCGAGCTCGTCGGCGAGCTCGCGCGTCCGGGACGCGACCGCCATCTCCGGGACGTCGGGGTTGGGGTGCTTCATGCCGAGGAAGTAGAGCCGCACCTCGGGGACCCGGCCGCGCACGCGGTCGATCGCGCGCACGAGCGTCAGCGGGTCGAACCAGTTGTAGACCCCCCCGCCCCACAGGACCACCTTGTCGTCGCGAGCGATGCCGGGCGTCGCGCCCTTGATCGCGTGCCGGGCCTGCGTCGGGGGCTCGGCCGAGGTGCCGAACGGCACGATCGTGAGCAGCGACGCGAGGCTGGGGTCGGCGTCGTAGGTGTCCGGGTTGATCCGGCCGGCCGCCGACAGGTGCCCGAACCACAGGTCGCGCTGGCGCCGCGAGGCGCACAGGAAGAAGTCGCCGCGCCGCAGCTGGTCGCGCAGCTCCCCCAGTGCGAACGCGAGGGCACGCTCACGCTCCGCCGCGGGCTTGTACCGGTCGACCTCGAGCGTCTCGATCTGGAAGGGGTCGTACAGGTCGACGACGATGACCTGCGGGCAGTCCTGCAACCACGCGAACGCGTTGAAGACGAAGCCCTGCACGACCACGACGTCGGACGCGTCCACGTCGTCACGGAACGCCTCGACCGTCGTACGCTCCGCACGGAACCCGTCACCGTCCCGGGTGCAGCGCCCGAACGTGACGAGCCGCACGTCGTGCTCCTCGCTCAGGGCGCGGGAGATCTCCCACGCCCTGATCGCGGGGCCGGCCATCCGGTCGGCGATCGTGTCGAGCGTGACCACGAGGACGCGTCGGCGCGTCGCGGGGACCGCCGGCGCCGTCACGACCAGCGCCCGTCGAGCGCGAGGTAGCCGCCGGACTCGACGGGGGTCCCGAAGTCCACGACGAGCCGCGCCCCCTCACGGACGTAGTCGTACACGTGGGTCGTGCTCTCGTCCACGACGGACGCCATGACCTGGAACGTGCCGGGCTGCAGCGCGAGCCGCGGGATCGTGCACTCGACCACGCCCGACCCGTGGATCCGGTCGATCCGGTGGCCCAGGTCGCGCGTGTTGTTGGCCCACAGGTAGACGCCGTCGTGCGACTCGAGCGCGAGCCCGAAGACGGGGTTCGCGATCGGCTGGTGCGCGGTGTACCTGATGCGGATCGTGACCTCGTCGCCCGTCCGGAACGACGCCGCGGGGCCCCTCGGGCCGACCAGCTCGACGGCGTCGATCTGCGCCTCGCCGGAGCCCCAGCGCACCTCGCCCGCGTCACCCGTCCGCTGGTCGGTGCGCGTCGAGTCGAGGTAGCGCTCGAGGATCGGCTTCGCCTCGCCGGTCTCGACGAGCCGGCCGTGCGAGAGCCACGCGACGCTGTCGCACATGTTGCGCAGCGACGGCATCGAGTGGCTCACGACGACGACCGTGCGGCCGTCGCGGCGGAACTCGACGAACTTCTCGGTGCACTTCTCCTGGAAGGCGGCGTCCCCGACGGCGAGCACCTCGTCGACCAGCAGGATCTCGGGGTCGACGTGGATCGCGACCGAGAAGCCGAGCCGCACGTACATGCCCGACGAGTAGTTCTTGACGGGCTGGTCGATGAACTGCTCGACCCCGGAGAAGTCGACGATCGCGTCGAACTTCCGGTCGATCTCCGCGCGGCTCATCCCGAGGATCGAGCCGTTGAGGTAGACGTTGTCACGTCCCGAGAGCTCGGGGTGGAACCCGGAGCCCACCTCGAGGAGGGCCGCCACACGACCGCGCGTGGTGACCGTGCCGGAGTCGGGGTACAGGATCCGGGCCAGGCACTTCAGCAGGGTCGACTTGCCCGACCCGTTGTCGCCCACGAGGCCGAAGGTGCTGCCCCGGGGGATCTCGAAGCCGACGTCGTCGAGCGCGAGGAAGTCCTCGTACACCGACCGCCGACGCCGCATGACGGCGGCCTTCAGCGTCTGGTTCCGCTCGTGGTACACCCGGAACTTCTTCGTCACGGCGTCGACCGTGACGGCTGCCTCGCTCACAGCACCTCCGCCAGCTTCTTCTCGTGCCGGCTGAACACCCAGACGCCGACGACCACGGACACCAGGGACCAGGCCACGCAGTACAGGACCGAGTCGAGCGGGGGCCACGCGTTGTCGTAGAGCGGCGCGCGGAACAGCTCGACGAAACGCTCCATGGGGTTCAGCCGGTAGAAGTCGTACAGCGTCCACGAGCCCAGCAGGGGCCCGAGCTTGTCGGACTGCTCGAGGACCAACGATGTCGGGTACACGATCGGGGTCGCGTAGAACCACGCCTGCGTGAGGATGCCGACGAAGTGCTGCGTGTCGCGGAAGTACACGTTCGCGACCGACAGCATGAGCGAGACGCCGAACGCGAACAGGAACAGCAGCGCCATCACCACGACCACCGCCGGCGTCCACAGCAGCGACGCGGCCCCGAGCAGGGTCAGCGCGACGAGCAGCACGACCATCTCGATGGACCACGAGAACACCAGCGAGAACGCGTTCGACAGCGGCAGCGCGGCCCGCGGGAACGCCACCTTCTTGATGAGGTTCTCGTTGCCCACCAGGGAGCCCATGCCGCCGTTCAGCACGTTGACGAAGAAACCCCAGGGCAGGAGCCCGCAGAGCAGGAAGACCGCGAAGTTGTGCAGCCCCGAGGGGTTGCCGGTCGGGATCGGGACCCGGAGCACGAACGAGAAGACGGCCGTGAAGATCAGCATCTGCGCCAGCGGGTTCACGAGCGACCAGAGCTGACCCAGCACGGTCCGCTTGTACTTGCCCTTGACCTCGCGCCGCGTGAGGTTCGTGAGGAGCTCCGGCGCCTGCCGCAGCTCGCGCACCATGGTGATCACCGGGCACCCCCACGGATCTTGCCGTAGAGGGCCCGGGGCACGCGCAGCAGGCGCCACGCCCGCGTCCCCTGCACCTCGCGCAGCGACGCGACCGCGGCGTCGCGCTGCGCGTGCGCGAGCTCGGCGGACCGCCGCAGCGCCGCGACCTCGGACCTCAGCGCCTCGCGCTCGGCGACGGCGCGGCCGAGGCTCGCCTCGGCGTCGTCGCGGACCGCACGCAGCACGAACTGGAACGTCATGGCGTCCTCCTGGGCCCGCACCCAGTCGACGACGCCCTCCGGGAGCGCGTCGGCGTCGATCTCGACGTCCGCGGTCAGGGGATCGCGCGTCGTCGTCCGCAGCTCGGCGGCCGCGAGTCCCGTGTCCGCGAGCAGCTCGAGCACCGACCGTCGCGTGAAGAACCGGATGTGCGTCCGGTCGAGCAGCCCCACGTCCGTGTACTGCCAGCGGCCCTGCAGCAACGCCAGGCGCAACGAGCCGTGGGCCACGTTCGGGATCGACATGACCACCGAGCCCCCGGGCCGCAGCAGCGGGAGCAGTCGGCGCAGCACGTCCACCGGGTCGAGGACGTGCTCCAGCACGTCCGCGAGCACGAGCACGTCGAACGTGCGGCCGCCGAGGGCGGCGTCGACGTCCATCGTGTTCAGGTCGCCGACCACGAGGTGGTCGAGGTGCGGACGCGCCTTCTCGGCCGCCTCCGCGTCGTACTCGACACCGCTCACGGTGCAGCCGCGCTGGTTGAGCGCCTCGGCCAGGTACCCGGTGGCGCAGCCGACGTCGAGCACGTCGCTGCCGGCGGGTACCAGGCTGACCACCTGGGCGTGGCTGGTGTTCGACACCGACAGGTCCAGCGTCGTGTCGTACTGCGACATGGGGAGACTTCCGATCGTCCGGGGACGCGAGCGCCGCGTCAGCATACCCGCGGCGCCCGACGCCCCCGGTCAGTCGGCGAAGTACCCGAACACGTCCGCGACCACGTGGCTGCTGCCGAGGTCGTTGTACACGTTGACGCGTCCCCCGGCGGGCGACACGTAGACCTGGTTGGCCTGGTCGCGACCCGCACCGGCGTTGAGGTCGGACGTGCCGGGCCGCCCGCCGGCTCCCCACACCGTCAGGTACGTCGCCGCCGAGGTCGCGCCCGTGGACGTGAGGTTCATGGCCACCGAGCGGGCGTCCGCGGGCAGCCCGGAGACCACCAGCGAGCGCGTCTCGCCCGCCCCGAGCGGCGTGCCGGAGCGCGTGTCGAACGCCCGGACGGGTGCGACGGGCGTGAACTCGGCGGTCGCGCCCGACCCGTACCAGCCGACCACGTCGACGACGACGTGCTGCGCGACCCCGTCCACGTACACGTCGAGGCCGCCGTTCGTCAGCGTGACCACGGCACGGTTCGCCGTGTCCCGCCCCGGCTGGTTGTTCACCGTCGAGGTCGTGCCGACCGCGGCCCCGCTCGGCACCACGGCGACGTAGCCGAACCCGCCCGGCCGGACGGACACGACGTTGACGGCCACGGCCGTGGCGTCCGCCGGCACCCCTCCGACGCCGGCGACCTGCACGGTGCGACGGACCCGTGGCTGGACGACCTCGCCGGAGACTCGCGTGTCGAGGACACGGGTCGCCGTTCCGAGCGCCGCGTACCCCGTGCTCGAGGCCGTCGTGTAGTACCCGGTGACGTCGACGACGAGGTGCGTGCTGCCGAGGTTGTTCCAGAGGCTGACCTTGCCCTCGCCGCCGACGCCGACCACGAGCGACCCCGCGGTGGTGCGCCCCGGGTCGGTGTTGAGGACCGACGCGTCGGGGCGAGCCTGGCCCGCGGGCCAGGCACGCACGTGGGTGATGGTCGACGAGTTGACGGCCGTGACCGTCATGGCGACCGCCTTGGCGTCGGCCGGGACGCCCGCCACCCCGGCGACCTGCACGTCCACGCGGGACGCCGGCCCGAGGGCGCCCGCCGACGGGCGGGTGTCGAGGACCCGCACGGGTGTCATCGGGACGAACCCCAGGTCTCCCGTGAGCGGGACCGGGGCGACGGTCGGCGGGTTCTGGCTGCCCGTCACCGTGACGGTGGTCTCGTACGGGACCAGCGTGGTCGCGCCGTAGGTGCCGGTCAGGGTGAGGCGGTAGGTCCCCGGGCCGGCGGCGGTGCCGGCCGGGACCTTGCCGTCCCACGTTGCGATCGTCCCGCCGCCGGAGGCGCCGGAGCTGCCGTTCACGCGCTGCACGATGATCCCCGTGCGGGTGTCGGTGACGGCCAGCGACCAGCTCGCCCCCGTGATGACTCCACCGGTGACCGAGACGGACCCGCCGATCCCCATCGAGGTGGTCGTCGTGGCCGGGTTCACGAACCCGGCGCCGATGAGCGCCCGTGCACGGCTCTTGATGGCGCCGAGCACCGCGTAGCCGCCGTTGCCGGGGCAGGCGGTGTACGCCGTGTCCCGGTGGCCGACGACGACGGGGAGCGCGATCGTCCCGGGCCCGAACCGCGAGTTCTCGCCGCCCTGCGTCGTGTAGCCGACCGTGCTCATCGGGTCGCGGTGGTACGACGCGAGACGCCAGGCGATCACCCGGGCGACGGACTCCTGGGTCGCGGCCGACGGCGTCGTGCTGCTGTAGTCGCCGAGCATGGAGACGCCGACGGTCGACGTGTTGAAGCCGCCGGCGTGGACGCCGATCACGGGCTGCGTGCCCGAGTTGGCGCGCCCCTCGTAGACGTTGCCCCACTTGTCGACGAGGAAGTTGTAGCCGATGTCGCACCAGCCGCGCCCCGTGATGTGGTACGCCTGGTCGTTGCGGATCTGCTGCATCGCCTGGGCGACGGAGGCGTAGGCGTTGCTGCCGGCGGTGTGGTGCACGACGGCGGCGAGCAGCGTCCGCGCGACGTCCGGCGCGCAGGCCTGGGCGCGCGCGCCCCACTCCGCACGGGAGTAGACGCGGGGCGCCGCCACCGACGCGGGCGCGACGGCCGAGGTCCGGACGTCCGCCGTCTGCACGACGGTCGCACCGCCGCCGGTGGCGTCGTCGCCGCGCCACGTGGCCGGTGCGGACGTCGCGGTCGGCGCGTCCGGCTCCTCCTCGGGCGACCCCACCAGGGCGAGCACCATGTCCGCCGGTCCACCGTCCGCGGTGCCGGCGAACGAGAGCTGGACCGCGTCGGCGTCGCCGATCCACAGGGCGTCGGTGCCACCGCGCAGCTGGTGCGCCGCGTCCACGCCGCCGGCGTCGGGCGCGAGGTCCGACGCCTCGAGGTCGGACCACGGCGACCACTGCCCGTCCGTCAGCGAGCGCGCGCGCGGCGCCAGGTCCGCGGCCTCGACCCCTGCGGGCCACGTGACGCCGACGGTCTGCACGTCGGCGGTGTCCACGGGGGGCGTCACGACGCGGTCGGGCGCGGCGTCGTCGACGAGGTCGGCCACGACCGGTGCGTCGTCGTCCACGGGCGGCAGGTCCTCGGGGCCGGCGGGCGTCCCGTCGAGGGGCTGCGACGCCCGCGCGTCGCGGTCCGACGTCACGGCGTCGGGGTCCACCGGCGTCGCCTCGTCCCGGGGGGCGACGACGAGGGGGAGCTCGTCGACCGTCGCCGCGCTGTCGGACGGTTCGGGCGCGGGGGGCTCGGCGGCCGCCCCGAGGCCCGCCGCGAGGGCGCTCTCGGTCACGCCGGAGGGCGTGGAGGTCGCGGAGGGCGCGAGCGCGGCCGGGGCGGCGGCCGCAGCGACGACCCCGGGGAGGGGGCCTCCGGGGACGGCGACCGCGGCGGAGACGGCGAGGGCGAGGAGGAGACGCGTGGGCATGGCTGCCGTCCCGTGGTGGATGACGTCGGACCCCCGCAGCGTCAGCCACGGGGTGACGGCAGTCAAGGACGACGTGCGCGTGTCCGCGAACGGGTCCGGTCGATCGCGGCACACGTGGGCGTGCGGCATCGGTAGGCTGGGTGCTCACGTTCCCCTCGGAGGTCTTCCCGTGCGCATGCTCGTCACCGGCGGGGCCGGCTTCATCGGCTCCAACTTCGTCCACCAGACCGTGCGTGAGCGCCCGGACGTGCACGTCACGGTGCTCGACGCGCTGACGTACGCGGGCGACGAGCGCAGCCTCGACCCGGTCGACGGCAAGGTGGTCTTCGCCAAGGGCGACATCGCCGACCCCGACGTCGTCGACCAGCTGGTCAAGGACGTGGACCTGGTCGTGCACTTCGCGGCCGAGTCGCACAACGACAACTCGCTGCACGACCCGTGGCCGTTCGTGCGCACCAACGTCATCGGCACCTACCAGCTGCTGGAGGCCGTCCGGCGCCACGACGTGCGCTACCACCACGTCTCGACGGACGAGGTGTACGGCGACCTCGAGCTCGACGACCCCGCGAAGTTCACGCCGGACACGCCGTACAACCCGTCGAGCCCGTACTCGTCCACGAAGGCGTCGTCCGACCTGCTGGTGCGCGCGTGGGCCCGCAGCTTCGGCGTGCGCGCGACGATCTCGAACTGCTCGAACAACTACGGCCCGTACCAGCACGTCGAGAAGTTCATCCCGCGCCAGATCACCAACGTGATCGACGGCGTGCGGCCCAAGCTGTACGGCACCGGCGAGAACGTGCGCGACTGGATCCACGTCGAGGACCACAACTCCGCGGTGTGGCGGATCATCGAGGACGGCCGGCTGGGCGAGACCTACCTGATCGGCGCCGACGGCGAGAAGGACAACAAGACCGTCATCGAGCTGATCCTGCGCCTCATGGGCCAGCAGCCGGACGCGTACGACCACGTCAACGACCGCCCGGGCCACGACCTGCGGTACGCGATCGACGCGACCAAGCTGCGCACCGAGCTCGGCTGGGAGCCGCGCTACACGACGTTCGAGGACGGCCTCGCGGCGACGATCGACTGGTACCGCACGCACGAGTCGTGGTGGCGCCCGCAGAAGGACGCGACCGAGGCGAAGTACGCGGTGCTCGGACGCTGACCGTCGCTTTCGTGGAGATGGCGCCGTCTCGCGGCGCCATCTCCACGAATCCTCCACTCGGTCGCTGCGCCGCTCCCGCTCGTCGCCCCGACCGCTCTCCTACGATCGAACCGTGACCATCCGCCACGCCGCCGCTCGGCGCGCCCGCGCGCCTCGACACGCCCGCACGCTGCGCAGTCACACCGTGCTGCGCGCCCTGGCCCTCGGCGTGAGCGGCGTGGTCGTCTTCGGCGTCGCGTCGGGCGCCGCGTTCGCGGCCCGGCTGACGAACAACGTCGCCGGGCTCGACCTCGACGACCTCGTCGCGGCCGCTCCGACCCCGACGACCCCGCCCGACCCGGACGACATGCACGCCGGGCAGGCGGTGAACATCCTCGTGCTCGGCTCCGACCAGCGCGACGGCGTGAACGCCGAGATCGGCGGCGCCGAGGAGGGCATGCGCTCCGACACCTCGATCGTCGTGCACGTGTCCGCCGACCGTTCGCGGGTCGAGATGGTGTCGATCCCCCGCGACTCGCTCGTGCAGATCCCGTCGTGCACGCTCACCAACGGCAAGACGACGCGCGCGCAGAGCAAGGCGATGTTCAACTCGGCGTTCGCGATCGGGTGGGACAACGGCGGCGACCTGGAGTCCGCCGCCGCGTGCGCCGTCAACGCGGTCCAGGCCAACACGGGCGTCGCGATCGACAACGTGGTGGTCGTCGACTTCGCGGGCTTCCAGAACATGATCAACGCCATCGGCGGCGTGCCGATGTGCATCCCGCACGACGTCAAGGACTCCTACACGGGGCTCGACATCACGGCCGGCACGCACGTGCTGGACGGCGTCACGGCGCTGCAGTACGCGCGGGCGCGTCACGGCACGGGCTTCGACGGGTCCGACACGATGCGGGCGGGCCGGCAGCAGGTCCTCATCGCGTCGGTCGCGAACGAGGTGCTCTCGAAGAACCTGCTGACCGACGGGGCGCAGCTCATGCAGTTCCTGTCGGCGGCGACGCAGTCGGTCACGACCAACCTGTCGGTCACCGACCTCACCGGCCTGGCGTTCAGCCTGCGCGGGGTGAGCCGTGACAACATCACGCTCATGACCGTGCCGTGGGCCCCTGCGCGCAGCGACAAGAACCGCGTGGAGTGGACGTCCGCGGCGCACGAGATCTGGGCGAACATCGCCGCCGACCGGCCGATGCTCGGGCAGCCCGAGCAGCCCGCCGGTCAGGAGCCGGCGGGCGAGGACCCGCCGGCGAGCGACCCGGCGGCACCGCCGGCGGCGCCCGAGACCCCGGCCGCGCCCACGCCGACCGAGACCAAGACGCCCGGCGTCGACGCGTTCACGGCCGCGGACGCGACCGCGACGACCTGCTGAGGGCACGTGGCCGACCGCAGGGACGACCCGCCCCCCAGCTTCGCCCCCGACGGCGGCCGCCCTCGCCCGGGTGCGGACGGCGCGCGCGTCGTCGGCTCCGGCGCACGGCGCCCGCCCTCCCCCGCCCGGCCCGTGCCCGCGGACACCCC
>NZ_BCRB01000025.1 GCF_001552375.1 Cellulomonas iranensis NBRC 101100 = JCM 18110
CGGGGCCGGGTCGCTCGGCCGCCCCCGACGGTGCGCCCGCCCCGACGGCCACGGCGCCCGCCGTCCCGACCGCCCCCGCCCCGCCCGCCGCACCCGCGCGGCCCGAGAAGACGTACGACGAGCTGCTCGCCGAGCTCGACGCGCTCGTCGGCCTGGACCGCGTCAAGCGCGAGATCCGGCAGCAGGCGCAGCTGCTGCGCGTCGAGCGGCTGCGCGCCGACGCGGGCCTGACGACGCCGTCGCTCACGCGGCACCTCGTGTTCGTCGGCAACCCGGGCACCGGCAAGACGACCGTCGCACGCCTGGTCGCCGGGCTGTACCGCGCGCTCGGGCTGCTCGCGCAGGGGCACCTCGTCGAGGTCGACCGCTCCGAGCTCGTCGCCGGGTACCTCGGCCAGACCGCCGCGAAGACCACCGAGGTCGTGCAGCGCGCGATCGGCGGCGTGCTGTTCATCGACGAGGCGTACGCGCTGGCCGACGACCAGTACGGCACCGAGGCCGTCAACACGCTGGTCAAGGACATGGAGGACCACCGCGACGAGCTCGTCGTCATCGTCGCGGGCTACCCGCTGCCGATGGCGCGGTTCCTCGCGACGAACCCGGGCCTGGAGTCGCGGTTCGCGACGACCGTCACGTTCGACGACTACACCGACGCCCAGCTGCGCGAGATCTTCGCGCTCGCCGCGCGCCGTGCCGACTTCGAGCCGTCGCCCGCGTGCCTCGACCTGCTTGAGGAGATCGTCGCCGCGCAGCCGCGGCACGAGGGCTTCGGCAACGGCCGGTACGCGCGCAACCTGCTCGACCGCGCGGTGCTGCGGCACGCGTGGCGGCTGCGGGACGTCGCCGAGCCGACCGTCGAGCAGCTGCGCACGCTCCTGCCCGAGGACCTCGCGACCGACGTCGAGGACGTCGCGCCCGACCTGCCCGTCCCGGACGCCGACGACGCCGCGCCCGACGCACCGCCCGTCGGCGAGGTCGCCCCGCCGTCGCCCGGCACCGCCGACCCGGACCTGCCCACACCCCGCACCGACTCCGAGCCCACCGAGGAGCCCGCGTGACCACGACCGCGTCCCCCGCGGCGCCGCCCGCACCCACGGCGGCCGGCGGCGCACCCACGGCGCCCGGCGCCCCCGCGACCGCGCCGCCCGCGCACCCCACGAGCGGCTGGGGCTCGACGCCCCGCGGCCTGCGCACGTGGGGTGCGCTCGCGGCGGTCGTCACCGCCCTGACCGGGCTGTTCGGCGTGCTCGCGGTGTCCTCGCAGTCGCTCGCGGTCGACGACGCGCGCGACGCGGCCGCACAGCTCGTCGGCCTGCAGGACGCGCGCAACCAGCTCGTCGCCGCGGACGCCGCCGCGACGACCGCGTTCCTCGTGGGCGGCCTCGAGCCGGTCGAGCTGCGCACGCGGTACGACGCGGCCGTCGACGCGGGTGCGCAGGCGCTGACGTCGCTCGCCGCGACGGGCCCCGACGGGGCCGACGGCCTGGCCGCGGTGAGCGCGGACCTCACGCGGTACACGGGGCTGGTCGAGCAGGCGCGCGCGAACAACCGGCAGGGCTTCCCGGTCGCGTCGGCGTACCTCGAGGAGGCGTCGGCCGTGCTGCGCGACGACGTCGTGCCGGCGCTCGACGCGCTCGTCGCCGCCGAGCAGCAGCAGGTGGACGACGAGATCGCGACGGCCCGGTTCGCGGCGCCGATGGTCGTCGCGGTGGCCGTGCTCGCGCTCGTCGTGCTGGCGCTCGTGCAGGTGTGGGTCGCGCGTCGCACGCGCCGCACGTTCAACGTCGGGCTCGTCGCGGCGACCGTCGCGGTCGTGCTGGTCGGCGCGGTCGGCGGCGCCGTCCTCGGTGGGGCGGGGGCACGGGCCGCGCAGGTGCGCGACGACGCGTACCGCGCGACCGTGCAGACGTCGCAGGCGTTCGCGCTGGTCAACGACGCCCGCTCGCAGGAGGCGTTCACGCTGATCCGCCGCGGCTCGGGCGCGTCGTACGAGGAGACGTTCCGTGCGAACGTCGCCGACGCGCGCACCGCGCTCGAGCGCGACGGCGTGCGCCTGGACGGCTCGCTCGTGGACCGGCTCGACGCGTGGGTCGCGGCGCACGACGAGGTCCGGCAGCGCGACGACGACGGCGACTGGGACGGCGCGGTCGCGTTCGTCACGAGCGACGACCCGGGTGCACCGCCCGCGCTGTTCGACGCGCTGTCGGGTGCGCTCGCGGCCGCGGTCGACGCGGGCGGGCAGCAGGTCGCCGACGGGCTGCGGCCCGCGGGCGCGTGGCTCGGCTGGGCGCTCCTGGCCGTCGGCGGCGCCGGTGCGGTGCTGGCGTGGACCGGGCTGCGGCCCCGACGGGAGGAGTACCGGTGAGCGCACGCACCACGCAGCACGCGGCGGTCGCGCGCCGCCGAACCCGGCTCGCGCGCGCCGCGGCGGTCGTCGCGGTGCTCGCGGCCACGCTCGTGGGCTGCACGCCCACGACCAGCGCGACGGTGTCCGCGTCCGGCACGGCGTCCGCGCCGCCGCCCGCGTCGCCCGCGCCGCAGGCCGTGACGTGCGACGACGCGACGACCTCGTACGCCCCGGGCGACGGCTCGGTCCCGGACGGGTCGACCATGGCCGCGATCCGCGACCGCGGCTACCTCCTGGTCGGCGTGTCCGCCGACACGCTGCGCATGGGCGCCCGCAACCCGTTCACCGGCACGATCGAGGGCTTCGACGTCGACGTCGCGCGGCAGGTGGCCGCGGCGCTGCTGGGCGACCCCGACGCCGTGCGGTTCCGCGTCATCACCGCGGGCGACCGCATCGGCGTGCTCGAGGACCACGAGGTCGACCTCGTGGCGCGCGCGTTCACCATGAACTGCGACCGCTGGCAGCAGATCGCGTTCTCGGCGGAGTACCTGCAGGCCGGGCAGAAGGTGCTCGTCAGCACCGAGTCCGACGCGACGGGCATGGCGGACCTCGCCGGGCAGCGGGTATGCGCGCCCGAGGGCACGACGACGCTCGACCGGCTGGCCGACTACGACGTCGAGGCCGTCGGGGCCCGCACGCACTCGGCGTGCCTGGCGCTGTTCCAGCAGGGCCGGGTCGACGCGATCACGGGCGACGACACGGTGCTCGCGGGGTTCGTCGCGCAGGACCCGTACGCCAAGGTCGTCGGCGACGCGTTCAGCGCCGAGCCGTACGGCCTGGGCGTCGCGGCCGACCAGGTCGACCTCGTGCGGTACGTCAACGGCGTGCTCGACGCGATGAAGGCCGACGGCCGCTGGGCCGCGCTGTACGACCGGTGGCTCGGTGAGGCGCTCGGCCCCGCGCCGGCGCCGCCCGCGTCCGTCTACGGGCGCTCGTGAGCGTGATGGCCAGCGGGGACGTCGTCGCGCCGGTCGCGCCCGGGCGCCTGGGCGAGGCGATCCCGGCGCGCGACCTCATGACGTACCTCGACGGCCTGCTCACGTGGCTCGACGACCGCCGGTCGCGCCTCGACGCGCTGGACGCCGCGGCGCAGGCCACGGCCGACGCGCAGCGGTACACGCCCGACGTGGTGCTCGCGCTCACGGTGTGGCAGTCGGTGCGCACGCGCGCCGACGAGCTGCTGGCCGTGTGGGACTCGGGGCGCGTCACCGAGGTCGAGCGCGAACGCATGTCGCAGCTCGTGTGGGGGCGCGTCGACACGCGTGCCGGGGCCGCGCCGGTGTCGCTGCCGGAGGCGTTGACGCTGTGCGACGCGATGGTCTCGGCGCTGCGCACGCGCCTCGCGTTCGACCCCGACACGGCGGACGTGGTCGCGCGGCTGCGCGGCGTGCGGGCGTCGCTCGTGCGCGCCGAGGACCTCGCGGGGACGGACGCCGCCGCGCACGAGCGGGTCGCGGGCCTGCGGACGCGCGAGCAGCGGCTGTCGGAGCAGGCCGCGCGGGGCGGCGACGTCACCGGGCCGCTCGCGGAGCTCGAGACGCAGGCGGCGCGCGCCGAGCGCGACCTCATGGTCGCGGTGTCGCAGCGCCGCTCGCTGGCCCGCGCGCGCGTCGACGCGCACACCACCGCCGCGGCGCTCGAGGCGCGCGAGCCCGCGCTGCACGAGCTCGCCGAGCGGTGCCGCCGCGAGGTCGTCGACCCGCCGCGCAACGCCGTGCCCGACGTCTCGCGCCTGGGCCCGGTCCCCGAGGACCGCGCGGGGCTCGACGCGTACGTCGCGCGCCTCGACGCCGTGCGTCGCGCGCTCGACGCCGCGCAGGACGCGTACAGCGAGCCGCTGCGCGAGCGCGCCGAGCTGCGCTACCGCGTCGGCCAGGCCACGACGCTCGCCGCCGGCAACGGCCGCGACGCGTCCCCGACCGTGCGGGCCGCGCACGACGAGGCGCGCGCCGCGGTCGACGCGACGCCGTGCGACGTCGACCTCGCCCGCGCCCTCGTCGAGCAGTACGAGCACCTGGCCCGGCCGCTGCCGGGCGGACAGGGAGAACCCCGATGACCAGCGCCACCGCGTGCCGCGAACCCGGGTGCACCGGCAGCTACGAGGACGGCTGGTGCGACGTGTGCGGCTCGCCCGCGCCCGCGGGCGCCGCGTCGACGAGCACCGGCACGACCACGCCCCCGCCCGCCGCCGTCCCCGCCTCCCCCGCCGGGGCGACCGGTCGCACCGCGGCCGCTCGCACGCCCTCGGCCATGCTCGGCACGGGTATCGCGGGCGGCGTCCCCACGCCCGGTGCGGGCGGCGGCGACCCGGACGCCGAGCGCTCGACCCGCACGGGCCGCACCAGCTCGACGCGCCTCGCGTCGGCCGCGCTCGGCTCGGCGCGCACCGCGGCGACCGGCTCGCGCACGACGCGTCGGCTCGGCACGACCTCGACCCGCCTGCGGCGCGCGCGCCTCGGCGCGGGGCTGACGAGCGTGCCGCCCGCCCCCGTGGCCGACCCGCTGCAGGCCGTCATGGCCGACCCGCAGGTGCCCGAGCGCAAGCGGTTCTGCGCGTCGTGCGGCGAGCCCGTGGGCCGCGGCCGCGAGGGCGTGCCCGCGCGTACGCAGGGCTTCTGCCCGAAGTGCGGCGCGCGTTTCGACTTCGACCCGCGCCTGACGCCCGGCACGCTCGTCGGCGGGCAGTACGAGGTCGTCGGGTGCCTCGCGCACGGCGGCATGGGCTGGATCTACCTCGCGCGGGACCGCAACGTGTCGGGCCGGTGGGTCGTGCTCAAGGGCCTGCTCAACACGGGTGACGAGGACGCCGTCGCCGCGGCCATCGCCGAGCGGCAGTTCCTCGCGCGGGTCGAGCACCCGCTGATCGTCGAGATCTACAACTTCGTCGAGCACGACGGCGACGGGTACACCGTCATGGAGTACGTCGGCGGGCGGTCGCTCAAGCAGCTGCTCACCGACCGGCGGGACGCGGCCGGCACGGTCGACCCGCTGCCCGTCGACCAGGCGCTCGCGTTCGTCCTCGAGGTGCTGCCCGCGTTCGGGTACCTGCACGACGTGGGCCTGCTGTACTGCGACTTCAAGCCCGACAACGTCATCCAGGCGGGCGACGCGCTCAAGCTCATCGACCTCGGCGGCGTGCGCCGCGTCGACGACGACGAGTCCGCGATCTACGGCACGGTCGGCTACCAGGCGCCCGAGGTCGCGCAGGACGGCCCGTCGGTCGCGTCCGACGTCTACACGATCGGCCGCACGCTCGCGACGCTCGTGCTCGACTTCCGCGGCAACACCACGACGTACGTCGCGGCGCTGCCGCCCGTCGAGCAGACGCCGGTGTTCCAGCGGTACGACTCGTTCTACCGGCTGCTCGCCAAGGCGTGCGCACCGGACCCGTCGGACCGGTTCGGCACGGTCGACGAGATGCGCGCGCAGGTGCTCGGCGTGCTGCGCGAGGTGGTCGCCGCCGACCGCGGCGCGGGCGACCCGCCGCTGACCAGCGCGGCGTCGGTGCTGTTCGAGCCGCCCACGACCGACCAGGTCGAGCGGCCGCTCGCGTGGCACGAGCTGCCCGCGCTGCGGGTCGACCCCGACGACCCGATGGCCGGGTGGCTCGCGGGCGTCAACGTGGCCGACCCCGAGCAGCGGCTCGTCGCGCTCGCGTCGGCCCCCGACGAGAGCGTCGAGGTGCGGCTGCTGCGCGCCACGACGGCGATCGAGGCCGGGCGGCCCGAGGTCGCGGCGTCCGCGGTGGACGCGATCCTCGCGGACGACCCGTGGGAGTGGCGCGCGGTGTGGACGCAGGGCCTCGCGCAGCTCGCGGCGGGCGACGCGGTCGCGGCCCGCGCGTCGTTCAACGCGGTGTACGGGCAGGTGCCGGGCGAGCTCGCGCCCAAGCTCGCGCTCGCGGCGGCGTGCGAGCTGTCCGACGAGCCGTTCGTCGCCGAGCAGCTGTACGCGACGTGCGCGTACGCGGACGCGAACTACACGGCGCCGGCCGCGTTCGGGCTCGCGCGCCTGCGCCGCGCGGCGGACGACGTGGACGGCGCGCTCGCCGCGCTCGACCTCGTGACGCCGACGCGCTCGTCCTACCCGCAGGCACGGCTGCTGCGCGCCCGCGTGCTGGCGCGGTCGCGCCAGGACCTGCGCGCGCTGTCGGCGGCGCTCGACTCGGTGCGCTCGGTCACGCTCGCGCCGGCCGACCGCGCGGCGCTGCGCGTCGACGTGCTGAGCACGGCGCTCGAGCTCGTCACGAGCGGGCGCACGACGCGCGGCGCGACGTTCGACGGCGCCGAGGCCACCGAGCCGCACCTGCGCACCGCGCTCGAGGGCGCGTACCGCGAGCAGGCCGAGCTCACCGCGGACCGGGCGGAGCGCGTCGCGCTCGTGGACCGCGCGAACCGGGTGCGGCGGTGGACGGCGTGGTGACGGCCGGGGCTCCCGACGCCGCCGTGTGCCCGGCGTGCGGCGAGGCCGCGGGCCCGGGGGCACGGTTCTGCGAGGCGTGCGGCGCGGTGCTCGCACCCGCGGGCGCGAGCACGACGCCCGACGGGACGGCCGCGCCGTCGACGGGCCCGGCGGACGCAGCCGCAGGCGTCGCCAGGCCCGCCGCCCCTGCCACCCCGGGCGAGCACGGCGACCCGGGCGACCCGGACGCGACCGTGGCCGGCGCCGCGGCGCCGCAGGGAGCACGCGACGGCGCCCCCGACGCGGCGGACGCCGAGCCCACCCCGTGCCCCGCGTGCGGCGGCGAGATCGCCCCCGACGGGTACTGCCTCGAGTGCGGCGCCCGCGCACCGCGCGAGCGCGACCACGTCGAGCGGCGTGCGTCCGACGACGTCGGCGGCGTGAGCGACGTCGGCGTGCGACGCCGCCGCAACGAGGACGCGCTCGCGCTCGGCACGGCGGGCGACGTCGCGGTGCTCGTGGTGTGCGACGGCGTCGCGTCCGCCCCGGACTCCGACCGCGCGAGCCGCGCGGCCGCGCAGGCCGCGCGCGACCTGCTCGTGGGCGGTCTCGGCGCGGTCGAGGCGCCCGCGCCCGACGCGGGTGCGTGGTCGCGGCTGCTCGTGGCGGCGGGGCACGCGGCCGACGCCGCGGTGCGCGCGGCCGTCGACGACGCGGCGTCGCGCGAGGACCCGCCGTCGTGCACGTTCGTCGCCGCGCTCGCCGGCCCGACGCTGCTGGTCGCGGCGTGGCTGGGCGACTCGCGCGTGTACTGGCTGCCCGACGCGGGGCCGGCCGAGCAGCTCACCGAGGACGACTCCCTCGCGGCCGAGCTCGTGGCCGGCGGCATGACGCGCGAGCAGGCCGAGCGCTCGCGCGACGCGCACGCGATCACGCGCTGGCTCGGGGCGGACGCCGAGGACGCGACGGCCCGGACCGTCGCGACCCGGCCCGCGGGGCCGGGCTGGGTGCTCGCGTGCTCCGACGGCCTGTGGAACTACGGGTCGGCTCCCGACGTCGTCGCCGGGCTGGTCCGGGACGCCGTCGACCGGCTCGGGCCCGACCCCGTGGCCGTCGCGCGCGACCTGGTCGGCTGGGCCAACGCGCGCGGCGGGCACGACAACGTGACCGTCGCGCTCGCGCGCGTCGCCGGCCCCGCGGGCACCGACGTCGCGCCCGGCACGACGGCCGAGGACGACCCCGGCACCGTCCCGACCGTGCGCCGTCGACCGGCCGGTAGCCTCGCGGGAGGACCCCGCACCGCCGCCCCGCCGACCGCCTGACCAGCCGCCGACCCCGTCCCGCCCGCTTCGCCACCCCCGAGGAGCCAGCACCGTGGCCACGTTCCGCGCCGAGGTCTTCCAGAACGAGTTCCTGCCCGACGGCGGCACGGACGTGCACGCGATCGTCACCGTCACCGCCGAGGGCGTGGGCGGGGCGGTCACCGCCGACGGCGGCGTCGCCGAGGTCGTCATGATCGACACGTCGGGTTCCATGACGGGTCCGACCCTCGAGGCCGCGAAGCACGCCGCGCAGGTCGCGCTCGACCACATCCCCGACGGGACGTGGTTCGCGATCGTCAGCGGCAGCCACGTCGCGCAGCGCGTGTTCCCGTACCCGAACGCGCGCGTCGCGATCGTGCAGATGGAGCCCGGCGCGCGCGCCGAGGCCAAGCGCGCGGTGGCGGCGCTCAAGGCGACCGGCGGCACCGCGATGAGCACGTGGCTGCGCCTCGCGGACCAGATCTTCGCGACCCAGCCGGCGGCCACCCAGCGGCACGCGATCCTGCTGACCGACGGCAAGAACGAGTCCGAGCCGCGCGAGCAGCTCACGGCCGCGATCCGCGACGTCACGGGCCGGTTCCAGTGCGACGCGCGCGGCGTCGGCCAGCACTGGCAGGTCGACGAGCTGCGCGAGATCTCCACCGCGCTGCTCGGCACTGTCGAGCTCATCGCCGACCCGGCGGACATCGCGGACGACTTCCGGGCGCTGCTCGCGGCGTCGCTCGCGCGCGGCGTGGCCGACGCGCAGCTGCGGGTGTGGACGCCGCAGGGCGGGCAGGTGCTGTTCGTGCGGCAGGTCGCGCCGACCGTCGAGGACCTCACGGCCCGGCGCACCGACATCACGCCGCTGGTCGGCGCCTACCCGACGGGCGCGTGGGCGGACGAGTCGCGCGACTACCACGTGGCGGTGCGCGTGCCGTCGCGCACGGTCGGCAACGAGCAGCTCGCGGCCCGCGTGCAGATCGCGGTCGGCGACGAGGTGCTCGCGTCCGGGCTGGTCAAGGCCGCGTGGTCGGACGACGCGTCGCTGACCGCCCGCATCAGCCCCGAGGTCGCGCACTACACGGGCCAGGCCGAGCTCGCCGACGCGATCCAGGAGGGTCTGGCTGCCAAGGCCGCGGGCGACGAGGCGACCGCGACCGTCAAGCTCGGGCGGGCCGTGCAGCTCGCGGCCGAGACCGGCAACGAGGAGGCCACGAGCAAGCTGCGACGCGTGGTCGACATCGAGGACGAGGAGCACGGCACCGTGAGGCTCAAGCGGGGCGCGTCGCGCCTGGACGAGATGGCCCTGGACACCGCCTCGACGAAGACCACGCGGGTGCGGCGGTGAGCGCCGTGACCTGCCCGCAGGGGCACACGAGCGAGGCCACCGACTACTGCGACGTGTGCGGCACGCCGATCGCGTCGGCCGCGCCCGCGGCGGCGACGCCCGCACCGGCTGCGGCGGGCCCGTCGACGTGCCCGCACTGCGGGTCCCCCGCGGCGTCGGGTGCGCTGTTCTGCGAGAACTGCGGCTACGACTTCACGACCGGCGCGACGCCCGTGGCCCCGGCGGCCGCGGCGCCGACGTCGTCGCTGGACCTCGGCGCACCGGCCCCCGCCCCGGCCCCCGCGGCCGGCACCGGGACCGGCCCGACCCCGCTGACCCCGCCGCCCGGCGTCACGCCGCCGGCCGCTCCCCCGGCCGTACCCGGCGTCGACGCGGCGGACCCGGCCGGCGAGCCCGCAGCATCGCCGGCCGCGACGGCCGCGCCCGGTGCGCCGGGAGCGCCCGGTGCGCAGCAGACCGCACCCGCCGACCCGCCGCTCGCGCCCCCGACCCCGGGCGACGACGCGTGGGTCGCCGAGCTGTGGGTCGACCCCGACTGGTACGCCGCGCAGCAGGCCGAGGACCCCATGCCGTCGGTCGGGCTGCCCGTGCTCGTGCCGCTGCGCGAGCGCAGCGTGCTCGTGGGGCGGCCGTCGGCGTCGCGGAACATCCGGCCGCAGGTCGACGCGGGCGCCGACTCGGGCGTCTCGCGGCGGCACTGCCAGCTCAACACCGACGGGCAGCGCTGGTGGGTCGAGGACCTGCAGTCGTCGAACGGCACGTACGTCGCGCGGGTCGGCGAGCCGCTCCCCGAGGTACCCATCCCCGCAGGTCAGCGCCACGAGCTGCAGGACGGCGACCGGCTGTACCTCGGGTCGTGGACCCGTCTGGTCGTACGCCGCGCACTCCCGGGCGAGGCCTGACCGCGGGGTTGGCCCGGAACGTCCCGGCCCGTCCGCGGCCGTCCGGGGGAACCTGCTCCGCTCCCCTCGCGCGGGTCGCCCCGGCAGGTGACGATCGGGGTCGCACAGCGATCCGTGACGCACGCCACTCACGGGTCGCGACCGACCTCCGGGGGGACGTCGCATGGCCGCAGCACGCACGACCGCACGCACCGCCGCGGAGACCGCTGCGGGAGTCCCCGCGCGCACGGCGCGCGACCACCTGCGGCGCGCGGCCGTGGTCGTGGCGCTGACGACGCTGCCGCTCGCGGGGCTGTCGCTCGCGTTCGCGCAGGACGTCGCGACGGCCACCCCGCCCCCGCCGCCCGTGACCAGCGCGATGTGGGTGTGGGACAACCCCGTGGACCGCGCGGTCGACCCCCGGGGCACCGGCTACGCGCCCGCCGAGCCCGCGCAGCTCGCGGCGTTCGTCCGCGAGCACGGCCTGACGACCGTGCACCTGTCGGCGCCGTGGGCGTCCGACGAGGGCCCCGTCGCGCCGTGGCTCACGGCCGCGGTCGACGCCGTGCGCGCCGAGGGCGCGTCGGTGGGCGTGCTCGGTGGCGACCCGCCGTGGCTCGACCAGCCGCAGCTCGCGGTGCAGTGGATGCACGCGGCGACGCACGACCGCGCGGTGACGCACGTGCAGCTCAACGTCGAGCCGTGGACGCTGCCCGCGTGGGGCACCGACCGCGCCGGGTCCGTCACGCGCTGGCTCGCGCTGCTCGACACGGTGCGCGTCGAGCTGCCGCCCGGCGTGGGCCTGGGCGTCGACGTGCCCTACTGGCTCGCGTGGGAGCCGTGGGGCGACGGGTCGGTGGCGGACGCCGCGATGGCGCGCGCCGACCGCGTCGACGTCGTCGCGTTCGTCGACCACGCGCAGGGCGACGACGGGATCCTCGCGCTGTCCGCCGACGCCGTGGCCGCGGCCGTGCGCGCGGGGCTGCCGTTCACGGTGGGCGTCGAGACGGACACGCCGGCCGTCGCGGGCGGCGCGCAGTGGACGTTCGGCGACGACGGCGCGCAGGCGCTCGCGCGCGAGACGGCGCTGGCCGCGCAGGCGCTGCGGGGCACGCCCGGCTTCGAGGGCATCGCGGTGCAGCACTACCGCACGTGGCGCGGGCTGCTGGGCCTGGGCTGAGCGGCCCGCACGGCGGCCGGGTGGCGACGGCGCGCGCGACGTAGGGTCGCGGCATGCCCCGCACCGTCGCGACCGCCACGCCCGTCGACCTCACCACGCTGCTCGACTTCGTCCGTCCCCGGCACCGCATGCTGCTGGTGACGACCCGCGCCGACGGGCGCCCGCAGGTCTCCCCCGTGAGCGGCGGCGTCGACGACGCCGGGCGGCTCGTCGTCTCGACGTACCCGGGCCGCGCCAAGACCCGCAACGCCGAGCGCGACCCCCGCGTGTCGGTGTGCGTGCTGTCGGACGAGTGGGACGGCCCGTGGGTGCAGGTCGACGGCAGCGCGGAGGTGCTGCACATGCCGGAGGCGGAGGACGCGCTGGTCGACTACTACCGGTGCATCGCGGGCGAGCACCCCGACTGGGACGAGTACCGCGCCGCGATGCGCCTGCAGGGCAAGAGCCTGCTGCGGATCACGCCCGAGCGGTGGGGCCCGCTGGCGACCGGCGGCTTCCCGGCGGACGTCGCCGCCCGGCTCGACGCCGCGGACTGAGCGGACACGTCCCGCCCCGGCGTCGTGCGCGGCCGGACGCCGCGCGGCCCGACGCCGTCCGGCGTCAGCGGACCACGAGCGCGACGCCCACGAGCAGCGCCGGCCAGCCCACGAGCCACGACCACCACACCGCGCGCGGCAGCAGCCCCGCGCGCGCGTCGAGGGCGCCCGCGGCGGCCGCCACGCCGAGCACCAGGCCGATGAGACCGGTGAACGCGCCGCACGTCGCCCCGACCCACACGTCGTACGCGGGCAGGTGCGCGGGCAGCAGCAGCGCGACCTGCGCGACCGACTCCTCGGGTGACGTCCCGCGGGGCCCGAGCGTCGCGAGCGCCAGCACGACGTGCGCGGCCGCGACGGGCACGAGCACGAGCGGCACACCGGCGCGCGCCCACCCGCGCGAGCCCCGCCACCGCGGCGTGCGGCCGTCGTGCGCGACGAGGAGCGTCGCGACCCACGGCAGCAGCGCACCCCACGCGAGCGCCCAGAACGCGAGCGCACGCGCCTGCGGGCCGTCGGCGGCGACGCGCCCGACGACGCCCGGGACGAGCCCGCCCAGGTGCGTCAGGCCGACCCACGCGGCCACGACCGCGGCGAGCGCGAGTGCCGCGAGGGCGACGCCGGCCGGTCCGGCGGAGGCGTGGTCGGCGTCCTCGGGCACGACGGCGACGGCACCGGACGCGGGGGTGACGGTGGGCACGGCCGGGGGCTGCTCGGGCACGGGGAGGAACCTACCCAGATCACCCACCCGGGGGACACCCCCGCGGCCGTTCCGGTGCGTCCCGCGCGGTCCCGGGTGGACCCGCCCGCGCCGGTGCGCGGTCCGTCGCTAGGGTCGAGGGCCTGGTCGCACGGCGGGAGGGGCGGCATGGCGCAGGACGCGGGGCTCGACGACGTCGCCGCACGCCTGGTCGCGCTGCGCGCGCAGGCGGGGTCGCCGTCGTACGCCGTGATCGCGGCGCGCGTCGGGCAGGTGCGGGCCGCGCGCGGCGAGCCCGGCGCGGCCCCCGCCCGCAGCACCGTGTACGACTGCTTCCGGCCCGGGCGCGCCCGCGTCGACGTCGCGCTGGTCCGCGACGTGCTCGCGGCGCTCGGGCTGGGCGCCGAGGAGACGTCCGCGTGGCTCGCCGCGGCCGGGCTCGCGGGCGCACCGGCGCGCTGGACGGAGGCCGCGCACGGCGAAGGGCTCGCGACCGGCGACCCGGGGCTCCTCGTGGGGCGGGCGCGCGAGCGCGAGGTCGCGCGGCGCGCGGTCGTCGAGCGCGACGTGCCGGTCGTGCTGGTCGAGGGCATGGCCGGCGTAGGCAAGTCGACGCTCGCGCGCGCCGTCGCGCACGACCTGGTGGCGGCCGGCGTCGCCGAGCGCGCGCTGCACCTCGACGTGCACGGGTCGTCGCCGTCGCGCCGCCCGGCCGGGCCGACGGCAGTGGTCGCGGCCGTCGCGCGGCACCTCGACGTGCGGCTGCCCGCGGCGGCCGACGTCGCCGCGGCGCGCACCGCGCTCGCGGGGCACCTCGCGGGGCGGACCGTGCTCCTCGTGCTCGACGACGTGCCCGCGGCCGAGCACGTGACCGTGCTCGCCCAGGTCCCGGGGATGCGCGTGGTCGTGACGTCGCGGCGCCGGCTGCGCCTGCCCGCGGCGCTGCCGCACGAGCGCGTCACGGTGCGGCCGCTCGCCGCCGACGCGGCGCTCGACCTGCTGCGGGCCGTCGTCGGCCCGCAGCGGGTCGACGCGGAGCCGGCCGCCGCGGGGCGTCTCGTCGACGCGCTGGGCGGGCTGCCGCTGGCGCTCGAGCTGACGGCCCGGCACGTCGCGGGGACGCCGTCGTGGTCGCTGGCCGACCACGCCGACCGGGTCACGGAACGTCTCGGCACGGCGCGCGTCGAGGAGGCCGTGCACGCGGCGTTCCACCTCAGCTACCTCGACCTCGAGCCACGTACCGCGCGGACCCTGCGCCTGCTGGCCGCGCAGCCGTGCCGCACGCTGTCGGCGCGCGAGGTCGCGGTGCTCACGGGCACGACAACGGGCGGCGCCGAGCGCGACGTCGCACGCCTCGAGGCCGTGCACCTGGTCCACCGCGACGCGGACGGCGTCGCGCTGCACGACCTCGTGCGCGCGTACGCGGCGGGTGTCGGCGCCGACGAGGACCCGCCGTCGGAGCGCGTCGAGGCGCTCGCGCGGCTGCGCGAGCTGTGGGTGCAGCGCGCGTGGGCCGTGCACCACGCGCTCGGCGGCGAGCGCGTGCGCCTCACGAGCCGCACCCGGTCCGGCTGGCCCGAGGTCGACGCGCGCGAGGCCCGCGGGTGGCTCGACCGGCTCACGGCCGACGTGCTGCTGCTCGTCGACCCCGCGACCCGGCCGGACGCCGAGCAGGTCGTCGAGCTGTCGGAGGCGCTCGGGTGGGCGCTCAACCAGTACTCGCGGTGGGACACCGCGCGCCTCCTGCACACCCGGGCACGGGACGTCGCGCGTGCGGCGGGCGACGAGGTCGGCGTGCTGCGCGCGACGCTCGCGCTCGGACGGCTCAGCGTGTGGCGCGCCGAGTGGGACGACGCGACGGCGCTCCTCACGGCCGCGCGCCGCGGGTTCGAGCGGCACGGCGTGCGGGAGCAGGCCGAGGAGTGCACGCAGGCGCTCGCGATCGTCGCGGCCCAGACCGGGCGGTACGACGAGGCCGCGGCGCTGCTGCGTGAGCTGCTCGACGGTCTCGTGGCCGGCGGGCGGGTCCGCGACGCCGGGCGTGCGCGCGACAACCTGGCGATCGTGCTGCGCCGCCTCGACCGGCTCGACGAGGCCGCGGCCGAGCACCGCCGCGCCGCCGCCGAGAGCGCGTCGGCGGGCGACCGCGAGGGCCAGGGCAACGCGCTGGTGAACCTGTCGGACGTGCTGCTCGCGCTCGGGCACGCCGTCGACGGCCTGGCCACCGCACGGGAGGCCCTGGCGATCGGCCGTGCGTGCGGCGACGACCGGGTCGTCGCGTACGCGCTGACCAACGTCGGCATCGCGCTCGACGCGACGGGCGACCACGACGCGGCCGCGGACCACCACCGGGAGGCGCTCGCGCAGGGCCGCCGCATCGGCGACCCGCACCTCGAGGTGTCCGTGCTCAACAACCTCGCGGACACGCACCGCGCGCTGGGGCGCGCGGACCTCGCGGGGGCCGGCTACCGGACGGCCGCCGACCTGGCCGCCACGCTGCGGTACGCGCACGAGGCCACGCGTGCGGCCGCCGGGCTCGCCGCCCTGGGCCTGCCGGCCGGGCCCGCGCACGACGACTCGCTCGCGGCGGACCCGGCCTGAACGTCGGCCCCCGGCTCAGCCGGCGGCCTCGGCGAGGTCGCGGCCGGTGAGGTAGGAGATCATCCGCGCCGTCACGAAGCCCGAGGCGTACTGGTTCACGGCGCTGAACCGCTCGGAGTCCGTGCCGTTGCGCATGACCCCGGCAGCCTCGTACGACCCGACGCCGAGCACCGGGTCGACGTCGTGCGCCCGCAGCGCGTCGACCTCGGCGCCGAGCTGCTGCCGGCCCAGGTCGAGCGCGCGGTTCAGCGCCGCCTGCCACCGCACCCCCGTGATCTCGAAGCCCGGGCCCAGGTCGGCGTTGTTGTAGTACTTGTCGATGAGGCCCGCGTTGCGCACGTAGTTGGTGACGCCGTAGGCGAGGGCCGCGTAGTCGGCGTTCGGCTTGCCCTCGCCGATGTAGTCGGTGATCACGGGCAGCAGGCTGCGCTCGACGGTCGCGTACGCGACCGCCATGTCGGCGCCGCTCAGCCGCGCGAGCACGTCCTCCTCGCTCAGGCCGTGCTGCTGCGCGAGCGGCGCGACGACGATCTCGCGGAAGGCCGTGTGGTTGGCGTCGGCGCCGCGACGGAAGAAGTCGCCGACCGCCCCCAGGTCGACGTCCTCGTGCACGGGCGTGCCCGGGTTGTCGCGGCCGAGCTCGAACGTCGCCTGCGTCGACGTCAGCATCGCCTCGCTGAGCCGCGCGTACAGCAGCGGCCCGGACAGGTCGGTGAAGAGCTGCTCGAGCGACGCGTAGCCGCCCGCGTCGGACCGCGCCTTGATGCTCGCGATCATCTGGTGGGCGAACACCATGAGCGAGTACGCGTCGAACGTGCCCGCGTACCCCTGCACGAGGCCCTCGACGTCCGCGACGGTGCGCGGCGAGTACGTCGAGAGCTGGTCGAGGAACGACGTCACGCGTGCGCTCGTCGGGCCCAGGTCGAGCGCGTCGCGGAACAGCAGCTCGAGACCCGGCAGGCCCTGCGTGAACAGCGGGTTCATCCACTCCCCGGCGCCGACGAGCGTCTCGACGAGCATCGCGGCCTGCTGCGCCTCGAGGAACGCCCCGGCCTGCTGGCCCTGCTGCGCGAGGTCCCTCGCGTCGACCGACGCGGTCGCGGCCGCGTCGAGCAGGCCGGACGACGCGAGCGTCGTGCGGATCTCCGCGGGCAGCGCCTCGAACCGGCGGAACGCGGTGTCGTAGCGCGCGAGCGTCGCCTCGACCTGCGCCGAGACCTTGTCGTACGACTGGTTCGACAGCCGCGGGTCGCCGCCCAGGCGCGGCGCCTCGAGCGGCTCGCCGGTGAGGTGCCCGTACGCCTCGTAGACGTCGCCGACCTCGATGACCTCGACGCCCTCGCGGTCGCCGAGCCGGACGACGTCGACGACCTCGCCGGCCTGGTTCGGCGAGTTGCGCTGCCCCAGCGGCACGAGGACGGTCGTGAAGCCCTCGTCGGCCGCGGCCTGCACCTTCTCGGGGATGCCGCCGACCGGGCCGATCGTGCCGGTCGGGTTGATCGTGCCGGTCATCGTGACGTCGTCGAGGAACGTGTCGCCGCGCTGCAGCGCGATGAGCCCGGCCGTCGTCAGGGCGCCCGCGCTCGGGCCGTCGACGCGCCCGCTCGTCTCGAACCGGAACTCGCCGCTCAGCGGCAGCCCCAGCAGCAGCGTCGAGACGATCGCCGCGTTCCACGCGCCGGCCTGCGCGGCGGGCCCGATGCCGCCGACCTCGTTCTCGGAGAGCTCGACGCGGAAGTCGCCGTCCGCGTGCGGGCGGCGCGTCAGCTCGGTCTCGCCGACCGCCCCCTCGCCCGACCCGGTGTACGCGAGCCAGCGGATGGTCAGCGAGCCGGGGCCCGGCTCGGGCGTCGCCGCGTCGGTGATTGTCGTGTCCGTGTCCGGCTCGTCGGCCGCCGTGCAGCCGGCGGCGAGCAGCGCCAGCACCGCCGCCGCGCCCGCCACGCGCGTGATGCGTCCCATGGGTCCTCCCGGTCTCCGGCGCGCGCGGGGGTCGCGCGTCGTCCGCGGGGCCGCGGGCACGCCGCTCGCCCCGTCGGCGATGCTCGCCGCGTCACGGGCGGCGGCGCACCCGACCGGCGCGGGTCCGGACGATCCCGGACAAGCGGGACGGGCGTCCGGCCGTCACCGGGTCGGAGCGGTCACCGGGTGCGAGCGGTCACCAGCCGCGCAGCTCCGGGGAGGGCCCGGGGAACGCGGCGAACGTCGCGCGCTCCTCGTCGGTGAAGGGACGCGGCGTGTGCGTCGCGCGGTCGAGCTGCACCATCCGCGAGCGCGCGCGCAGCGCGACGCCCGCGTCGGGGCCGTCGCCGTCGAGCACCTCGTACGCGAAGTCGACCGACGACCGACCCAGGCGCGGCACCCACACCTCGACGACGACGGGCGCGAGCCGGAACCGGATGGGTGCGACGTAGTCGATCTCGTGCTTGACGACCACCAGCAGCGACGCGGTCATGGCGCCGGCCTCGTCGACGCCCATGCGCGGGAAGAGCGTGAACCGCGCGTCGTCGAGGTACCGCAGGAACGCCGCGTTGTTGACGTGCCCGAACAGGTCGACGTCCGACCACCGCACCTGCATGACGACGCGGCCGCGCGCGCCGTCCCCGGCCTCGGGCCGTCCGCTCACGTCCACCCCCTCACGCTACCCACCCGCGGGTCGCGCGCCCGTCAGGCGGGGGCGGCCGCCGACGTCAGGGCGTCGAGGGTCGCCACGACGGCGGGGACGCGCAGCAGGTCGCGCGTCGTGACCGCGTCGACCTGGCGTGCCGACGTCCCGTCGACGGGGCGCAGGACGACACCCGGCACGCCCGCGGCGGTCGCGCGCACGAGTCCCGGCAGCACGGCGACGCCGAGACCGGCGGCGACCAGGCCGAGGACCGCCGGGTAGTCGTCCGTCGCGTACGCGACGCGCGGCTCGAACCCGACCGCCCGCCCGGACGTCAGCAGGTGCCGCCGGCAGCGCGGGCACCCCGCGATCCACGTGTCGGCGGCGAGGTCGCCGAGCGCGAGACCGTCGACGGTCGCGGCCGGGTGGCCGGCCGGGAGCGCGACGAGCGTCGGGTCGGTGAGCAGCCGGCGGTGCACGAGGCGCGGGTCCGGGGCCGCCGTCGCCACGTCGTCCGCCGGGCGCTCGGCGTCGTCCGTGCCGCGTACCGTCCGGGCCAGGTCGTCGTAGGCGAACGTGAGCACCACGTCGGCCTCGCCCGCGGCGAGCAGCGCGACGGACTCGGGCGGCTCGGCCTCGACGAGCGTGACGGACAGCCCCGGGTGGCGCACGCGCAGGTCCGCGAGCGCGCGCGGCACGAGCGTCGCGCACGCGGACGGGAACGCGACGAGCCGCACGACGCCCGCGCGCAGCCCGGTGAGCGCGGCGACCTCGGCCGATGCGGCGTGCAGCGCGGCGGACACGGTCGCCCCGTGGCGGGCCAGCACCCGCCCCGCCTCCGTGAGCCGCACGGACCGTCCGCTGCGGTCGAGCACCGCGGTGCCGAGGCGGCGCTCGAGGCGGCGCAGGTGCTGCGACACGGCGGGCTGGCTAACGCCGAGCGCGGCGGCCGCGGCCGTGAGCGTGCCGTGCTCGGCGACGGCCTGGACCATGCGCAGCGCGGCCACGTCGAGCGCGTGCGCGGGGAACGTCCGGGGGACGTCGGCGACCGGGGGCGGCTCGCCGTCGGCGGTGACGACGACGGGCGCTGGCGTGCCGGGCGCCCGGACGTCCCGGTCGTCCGCGGACGCCCGGGTGCGGCCGCGTGCGCCGTGGTGGCGGGTGGGCGACATGGCCGAACCATAACTGTCGGTGATGCAGGGCCGTCATGACTGGCCGTTGTGTGATGTCATCGGCTCCGTGAGGGTGGACGCATGACGACCGTCACCCCCGCCGCCCCGCGTCCGGGCACCCTGCCGCTGGCCGACCTGCGGGCGATGTTCCGGCGCGTCCCCGGGCACATCGACGCCGCGACGTCGGGCCTGCCGCTCACGGCGACCGCCGACGCGCTGCGCTCGGCCCTCGACGCGTGGACCGCGGGCGAGGCGACCCCCGCCACCTACGACGTGTCGGTCGCCGCGTCACGCGCCGCGTACGCACGCGTCGCGGGCGTCGACGTCACGCGCGTCGCGATCGGCGCGCAGACGTCGCCGCTGGTCGGGCTCGTCGCGGCGGCGGTGCCGGACGGTGGTCGGGTCGTCGTCGCGGAGGACGACTTCACGTCGGTCACGTACCCGTTCCTCGCGCACGCCGACCGCGGGGTGACCGTGCGGGCGGTGCCGGTCGGGCACCTGGCCGAGGCGGCCGCCGACGGCTGCGACGTCGTCGCGACGTCGCTCGTGCAGTCGCGCGACGGGCGCGTCGCCGACGTCGGGGCCGTGCGCGCCGCGGCCGCGCGGGTCGGTGCGGTCAGCCTCGTCGACGTCACGCAGGCGGCCGGCTGGCTGCCGCTCGTCCCCGCACCGGCGGACCACGCGGACGTCACGGTGTGCTCGGCGTACAAGTGGCTGTGCGCGCCGCGCGGCACGGCGTTCGCGACGACGACGCCCGCCGCGGCCGCGCGGCTGCGCCCGCTCGCGGCCAACTGGTACGCGGGCGACGACCCGTGGGCGTCGGTCTACGGCACCGACATGCGCCTGGCCTCCGACGGACGCCGGTTCGACACGTCGCCCGCGTGGCTGAGCTGGGTCGGCGCCGCACCCGCGCTCGACGCGTTCGCGCGCGTCGACGTCGCCGCGGTGCACGCGCACGACGTCGGGCTCGCGGACGACCTGCGCGGCCGGCTGGGGCTGGACCCGGCCGGCTCCGCGATCGTGTCCCTGGCCGACGACGACGGCTCCGTCCGCGCACGCCTCGACGCCGCCGGCCTGCGGGTCGCGGGGCGCGGCGGCGGCGTCCGGCTCGCGTTCCACGTCTGGAACGACTCCGACGACGTCGACCGCGTGGTCGCCGCGCTCGACGCGGCCTGACCGCGCGCCGACGGCGCCTACGCTCGACGGCAGCCGCCGACCCCGGGAGAACCGTGCCGCACCACCACCACGCACCGACCGTCACCGTGCTGACCGGCGCGGGGATCTCGACGTCGTCGGGCGTGCCCGACTTCCGCGGGCCGCAGGGCGTGTGGACGCGGGACCCGGCCGCGGCCGAGCTGCTCGAGATCGACCGGTACGTGCGCGACGCGGGCGTCCGCGCACGCGGCTGGCGCACGTGGGCCGGGCACCCGGTGTGGCACGCGCGACCCACCCCGGCGCACCGCGCGCTCGTCGAGCTCGAGCGCG
Organism: Cellulomonas iranensis NBRC 101100 = JCM 18110; assembly: GCF_001552375.1. GTDB lineage: Bacteria > Actinomycetota > Actinomycetes > Actinomycetales > Cellulomonadaceae > Cellulomonas > Cellulomonas iranensis. The sequence continues at coordinate 20,621 of NZ_BCRB01000025.1, forward strand.
CGGGGGTGCTGATCGCGACGCTCACGCAGAACTTCGACGGCCTGCACCAGGTCGCGGGCGCCGACCCCGCGTCGGTCGTCGAGCTGCACGGGTCGCTCGCGACGACGTCGTGCCTGCGCTGCGGCGCGGGCGTCCCGACGCGCGACGTGCTCGACCGGCTGGCCGCGGAGCCGGACCCGGCGTGCACGGCGTGCGGCGGCGTGCTCAAGCCCGACGTCGTGTACTTCGGCGAGCTGCTGCCCGACGACGCCCTGGCCCGTGCCGTCGCAGCCACGACCGACGCGCACACGTTCGTCGCGATCGGCACGACGCTGACGGTGCACCCCGTCGCGGGCCTGGCCCCGCTCGCGGTCGACGCGGGCGCACGCCTGGTGGTCGTCAACGCCGAGCCGACCCCGTACGACCACCTCGCCGACGAGGTCGTCCGCGCCCCCATCGACGAGGCCGTCCCGGCCCTGGTCCGCGACCTCCTCGCCACCCCCTGACCCACCCGCCGCACCACCACCCGCCCGCGAGAGAGCGATCCAGCACCTCCTACCGGCGCGCAGGCAGACCTGAGCACCCGCGCGAGAGAGCGATCGAGCACCACCGGCGCACCGCACGGTCCGTCCGTGCACGCGCGACGTCCGACCGCGTCGCGCGTGCACGGGAGCGCGACGGCGACGTCCGTGCCACGGTGCTGTGCGGTCGGGTGCGGGAGGATGCAGGGATGGCGGACGTGCGGGTGCTACGGGACGGACCGGGTCCGGCGGAGGTCGCGGGCGTGCTCCTGACGCCGGGCGCGAGCGCGACGCGGGACCACGCGACGCTCGTCGCGCTCGACGCGGCCCTCACCGACGCGGGCGTGCCCGTGCGGCGCGTCGACCTGCCACGCGGCGCACGCGCGGCCCCCACGCGCGTCGTCGAGGAGACCACGGCGTTCGCGGCCGACCTGGGCGTCGGCACCGACCGGCTCGTGGTCGGCGGTCGTTCGTTCGGGGGACGCATGTGCTCGGTCGCGGTCGCCGACGGGCTGCCGGTCGCGGGCCTGCTGCTGCTGTCGTACCCGCTGCACCCGCCCGCGAAGCCCGAGACGCTGCGCGTCGCGCACCTGCCGCGCGTCACCGTCCCCGTGCTCGCGGTGAGCGGCGCGAGCGACCCCTACGGCAGCCCCGCCGAGCTGACCGAGCACCTCGCAACGCTCGCCGGTCCGGTCACGCTCGTCACGGTCCCCGGCGGGCACGCCCCCGCCGACCCGCCCGTCGTCGACGCGGTCCGCACCTGGCTCACCTGACCGACCACCGGACCCACCGCCGTCACCCCGTCGAACGCGGAGCTCTGCCGCTACCCGGTGCCGAGAACCGGCCGAACCCCGCACTCGACCGCGGGTGGTGGCGGTGGTGGGGCACGGCGACACGCGGTGCCCGCCCGACACGCCCGAGCGCGCGGGCGTGCGTTGTCACAGGTAACCTGCCCGCCGTGACTCGCGACACCGTCTCCCCGTCCGACCGCTCGCGTGCGATCGCGCTGTGCGAGCGCATCGACGCGGTCTTCGACCAGCGCGTCGTCGGGCAGCGGCAGCTGCGCACGTCGCTCGTCGTCGCGCTGATGTGCGGCGGGCACGTGCTGCTCGAGTCCGTGCCGGGCCTCGCCAAGACGACGGCCGCGCAGACGCTCGCGCACGCGGTGTCGGGGTCGTTCCACCGCATCCAGTGCACGCCCGACCTCATGCCGTCGGACATCGTGGGCACGCAGGTCTTCAACTACGGCACGTCGCAGTTCACGACGCAGCTGGGCCCCGTGCACGCCAACGTCGTGCTGCTCGACGAGATCAACCGCTCGTCGGCCAAGACGCAGTCGGCGATGCTCGAGGCGATGCAGGAGCGGCAGACCACGATCGCGGGCGAGATCCACGCGGTGCCGTCGCCGTTCATGGTGCTGGCCACGCAGAACCCGGTCGAGGAGGAGGGCACGCACGTGCTCCCCGAGGCGCAGATGGACCGGTTCCTGCTCAAGGAGGTCCTGGACTACCCGGACCCCGCGGAGGAGGTCGAGATCCTCGACCGCATCTCCGACGGCCGCATGGTCCGCCCGCTCGACGCGGACCGGCTGGGGCTCGACGAGGTGGCGTGGCTGCAGCGCCTGGTCGACCAGGTGTACGTCGACGCGTCGATCCGCCGGTACGTCGTCGACCTCGTCGCGACGACGCGCGGCCGCGGCCCCGTGCAGGTCCCGGGCCTGGACCGGCTCGTGCGGATGGGCGCGAGCCCCCGCGGGTCGATCTCGCTCATGCGGGTCGCGCAGGCCGTCGCGCTGCGCGCGGGTCGCGGCCACGTCGTCCCGGACGACGTCCACGCGCTGCGCAACGCCGTGCTGCGCCACCGCATCGTGCGCACGTTCGACGCGATCGCCGACGACGTGTCGACCGAGTCGATCATCACGTCGGTGTTCGACGCCGTCCCGGTGCCCTGAGCCCCGTGCCCGCCCGGTCCCGCCTCGCGCTCGTCCGCGCGCGCCTCGAGCTGCCCACGCTCCGGCGCGCCACGGGCCTGCTCGACGGACGGCACCGCGCGGTCTGGAAGGGCCACGGCGACGAGGTCGACGACCTGCACGTCTACACGCCGGGCGACGACGTGGGCGACATCGACTGGCGCGCGTCGGCGCGCTCGGCGCAGCCCGTGGTCAAGCGGTACGTCGAGACGTCGAACGTCACGCTCGTGCTGGTCGTCGACACCGGGCGGCACATGACCGCGACGTCGGCCGGCGGCGAGCCCAAGCACGAGGTCGCGCAGCTCGTGGCCGACGTGGTCGCGCACCTCGCGCACCAGCGCGGCGACCGCGTCGCCCTCGTGGCGGGCGACGCGGGCCGTGTGGTCGAGGTGCCGTCGGGCGCGGGGACGACGCACCTGGAGGTGCTGCTGCGGCGCGTGCAGCGCACGTTCGACCCCGACGCGCCCGAGGGCGCCCTGGCGCGCCTGCTGGACCGCGTGCTGCGCGGCACGCCGCGCCGGTCCCTGGTGGTCGTCGTGACCGACGAGGCGCGCCCGGGCGAGGCCGACGAGCGCGCGCTCGCGCGGCTGCGCACGCGGCACGAGGTGATGGTCGTGCAGGTCGTCGACGCGGATCTGTTCGCGGCCGGTCTGGGCGCCGCGCCGGGGTCGCTCGCGGGCGGCTCGGCGGCGACCGAGCGCGGCCGGCCCGTGGTCGCGCCGCCGCGCGGGCGCCGCGTGCGGGACGTCGTGACGGGATGGTCGCTGCCCGCCTACCTGCGGGGCCGCCGCGCCGTGCGCGACGCCGTGGCCGCGGCGCGCACCGAGCGGCACGCGCAGGTCGAGGGCAGGCTGCGGCGGCTGGGCGTGCGGTCGGTGAGCGTCGAGAGCACGCACGACGTGCTCGACGAGATGGTCGCGCTGCTGGGGAGGTCGCGCCGTGCCGGCCGCTGAGCTCGTCGACCCGATGCCGTTCTCGTGGTGGTGGCCGTGGGTCGCCGGCGCGATCGTCGTGCTGGTCGCCGCGTGGTTCGTGGGCGTGCTGCTGTGGACGCGCCGCCCCGCCGGCGCACCGCCCGAGCCCACCCCGGCCCCCGCCGCGCGCCCCGCGGCGAAGGCGAGCACCGACCCGTGGGCGATGCTGCGCGCCACGACGCTCGCGCGCCTCGACGAGGTCGAGCGGCGCTACCGCGCGGGTGACGTCGACGCGCGCGGCGCGCACCTCGAGCTGCGCGCCGCGGTCCGCGAGTTCGCGAGCGTCCGCACGGGCGTCGACACCACGACCATGACGGCCTCGCAGGCGCGCGAGCGCCGCGAGACGCGCCCCCTCGCACCGCTGCTCGAGCAGTCGTCGGTGCCCGCGTTCGCCCGGTCGTCCCGCACGCGCGTCACGCGCTCGCTGGACCAGGCCCGGGCACGGGTGCGCTCGTGGTGACGCGCGCGGGCCTCGAGGTGCCGTGGCTGGTGCCGGTCGTGCTGGGCGTCGTGGCCGCGGCCGTGCTCGTGGGGCTGCTGCTGCGCGACCGTCGCGCGACCACCGGCGTCGCCAACACCGAGGACCTGCGGCGCGTGCCGGCGCTGCGCGCGTGGCGCGTGCGGTACCGCGCGCTGCGCGTGGGGCTCGCGCTCGCGGTCGCCGCGGCCGCCGTCGGTGCGGGCGTGCTCGCGGCGCGGCCCGTCACGGTCGAGGAGCGCACGCGCGAGCTCGCGAACCGCGACATCGTGCTGTGCCTCGACGTGTCGGGGTCGATGGTCGACTACGACGAACGGGTCGTCGCGACGTTCGAGCGGCTCGTCGAGGGGTTCACGGGCGAGCGCGTGGCCCTCGCGGTGTTCGACTCGACGTCGTCGACCGTGTTCCCGCTGACCGACGACTACACGCTGGTGTCCGAGCAGCTGCGCGCGGCACGCGAGGCGTTCGCCGACCCCCGCTCTCCCGAGGCGGAGGCCATCTACCGCGGCACGTCCGGGCTCGAGGGGCAGGCGTCGCTGGTCGGCGACGGGCTCGCGTCGTGCACGCTGCTGTTCGACCAGTTCGACGCCGACCGGTCGCGCTCGGTCGTGCTCGCGACCGACAACGAGGTGTGGGGGTCCCCGATCTACACGCTGCCCGAGGCGGCCGCGCTCGCGGCGTCGCGCGGCGTCGTGCTGCACGCGCTGCACGCCGCCGGGCGTGAGACGTTCGCGGCGTCGACGGCCACCGAGATGCGCCTCGCGGCGGAGTCGACGGACGGCACGTTCTCGACGGCCGACGACGCGGGCGCCGTGCCCGCGATCCTCGCGCGCGTGCAGGCCAGCCAGCTCGCCGCGATGGACGCCGACCCCGAGCGCGTCGTCACCGACGACTCCGACCGCTGGCTCGTGCTGCTGTACGCCGCGGGGCTCGCGGCGGTCGTGCTGGCCTGGCGGGTGCGCGCATGAGCGCCCGCACGGTCGTGCCCGTCGCCGTCGTGCTGCTCACGGCGGTGCCGGTGCTGCTGGTGTGCGTCGGGCAGGCGCTGGCGCTGCGGGTCGAGCGCACGGGCGGACGGCTGCGCGTGCGGCGGTCCGACGCGCCGCGCGCGGGCGGGTGGACGTGGTGGCGGCGGGCCGCGCTCGTGGTCGTGCTGGGCGTCGTGGGCCTCACGCCGACGACCGCGGCGACGCAGGCCGGTGGTGCGCGCGTCGGCGTGCAGGTGTGGTTCGTGGTGGACCGCACGGGCTCGATGGCCGCCGAGGACTGGGGCCCGGGCGACCCCGTGGTCCGCGGCCCGGGCCTGCCGCCCGAGCCGTCCGTGCAGCGTCTCGACGGCGTGCGCCACGACGTGGTCTCGCTCGCGGGCGACCTGCCCGGCGGCTCGTACGCGGTCGTGGGCTTCGCCGACGAGGCGGGCACGCAGCTGCCCCTGACGGACGACGTGAACGCGGTGCGCGCGTGGGCGCAGACCGTGACGCAGGAGGTCACGGCCGGGTCGGCGGGCACGAGCCGCGACCGCGCGCTCGAGGTGCTGACGCGGTCGCTGCAGGACGCGCGCGACCGCGACCCCGCCATGGTGCGCCTGGTGTTCTACCTGTCCGACGGCGAGCAGACCGCCGACGCCGAGCCGGGCTCGTTCGCGGAGGTCGCCGAGCTCGTCGACGGCGGCGCCGTGCTCGGGTACGGCACGGCGGCCGGTGCGCCGATGCGCGAGTTCGACGGCGTGGCCCGCCCCGACGCGCCCTACATCCCCGACCCCGACGACCCGTCGCGCCCCGCGCTGTCGCGTGCCGACGAGGCCGCGCTGCGCGAGGTCGCCGCCGAGCTCGGCGTGCCGTACGTGCACCGCGACGGCCCCACCCCGACGGCCGACCTCGTGGCCGACGTCGACGTCGCGGCGATCGCCGCCGACGGCCGCGCGGACCTGTCGACGCAGCGCGACCTGGTGTGGCCGTTCGCGCTGCTCGCGGGCGCGCTGCTCGCCGCCGAGGCGTGGACGTGGGCGCGCGCGTCGAGCCGTCGCCGCAGGAGGACCTCATGAGCAACGACGACCGCCGGGACCGGCGGCGCCGCGGGGCCGAGCAGCAGCGTCGGCGCGCCGAGGCCGAGGAGCAGCGCCGCGCCGCGCGCCGCGCGGCCGTCGAGCTGAGCCAGCGCACCGCGCAGGCGCGGGCGGCCGCGCGCGGCACGGGCCGTCCGGCCACCCGCAAGGAGCGCCGCGCCGCGAAGCGCGCGCGCATCGCCGCGATGCCGCTGCACCGACGGCGGCGCCGGCGGCTGCTGCTCTGGAGCTGGCTGCCCGCGCTCCTGCTGCTCGCGTTCGCGCTGAACGTCTCCCGCATGGCGCCCGGCTACGCCGCGGCACGGGACGTCTACGACCACGGCGACGAGTGGCGTGCGCTCGACGCGTTCGAGCAGGTCAAGGACCGCACGATCGTCGAGCGGTGGAGGGCCGCGTTCAACGCGGGCACCGCGGCCTACCGCGCGGGCCGGTACACGCGCGCCGTGCAGCACCTCGACGAGGCGCTCGCCGGGGTGCCCGAGCAGCACCGGTGCGACGTGCAGACCAACCGCGCGCTCGCGCTGCAGGCCGCCGAGGCCTCGGCGGTGAAGAGCGCGGACGAGCAGCTCGAGTACGCGAGGAAGCTCGCCGACGCGCTCGCGGCGCAGGCCGCGGGCGAGCCGTACGACCCCGCGGACCTCGAACCCCGGTACGGCGACGAGCCGCCCGTCCTGGCCGACGAGATGTCGTACGCCTCGTTCCTGCTCCGCATCGCCGCCGACCACGCGGCCCTGGCGGCCGAGGCGCTCGGCGACCCGGCGTGCACGCCGCCGCCCTCGCAGGGCGGCGGGGGCGAGGACGACCAGGAGGACCAGGGCGGCGGGGGCGGCGGCCAGGACGAGCAGGAGGGCGGCGGCGAGGACGACGCGTCGTCGTCGCCGCAGGCCGCCGCCGAGCAGCGCATGCAGGACCTGCTGGACCTCGCGACGGGCGTCGACCAGCTCGCTCGCGCGGCCGAGGACGGCACCGTCGACGACGTCCCGGCGCCCGGCGCAGGCCCGGGCGACCAGGGCGCACCCGACCCCGCACAGGCGGAGGCCGAGCGCCAGCAGCAGCTCGCCGAGCGCAACGGTCAGGCGGGCGGTGGCGGTGGTGACGGCGCCGAGGGCGAGGGCGAGGGCGGCTCGGGCGGGCGCGGCGGCGGCGACCAGCCGGGCACCGGCGGCGGCGGGCGCGGCGGCCGGAACTGGTGAGGCGACGACGGGTGCGAGGATCGAGCACGTGCGCGTGACCGATCCCCCCGCCTTCGACGTCGTGCCCGACGTGCGCCTCGTCGCCGTCGACATGGACGGCTCGCTGCTCGACGACGCCAAGCGCGTCGACCCGTCGTTCTGGCCGCTGCTCGACGCGCTCGTGGCGCGCGGCGTCGCGGTGTGCCCCGCGAGCGGGCGGCAGTACGCGACGCTGCGCCGGCAGCTCGGGCGCGACGACCTGGTGTACGTCGCGGAGAACGGCGCGCTCGTGGTGCGGGACGGCGACGTGCTCGCGGTCGACGGCCTGGACCCGGCGACCGCACGGGACGTCGTGCGGGCCGTGCGGGCGCACGCCGCGGGCGGCGCCGACGTGGGCGTCGTGCTGTGCGGGCGCGCGTCGGCGTACGTCGAGCGCACCGACGCCGCGTTCCTCGCGCAGTGCGAGCCGTACTACGCGCTGCTCGAGCACGTGCCGGACCTCACGGCCGTCGAGGACACCGTGCTCAAGGTCGCGGTGTACGACTTCGGCCCGGCGGAGACGGGCGTGGCGCCGGCCCTCGCGGCGTTCTCGGACGCGGCGCGCGTCCTCGTGAGCGGCGAGCACTGGGTGGACGTCATGAGCCCGACGGCCGACAAGGGGCACGCGCTGCGCGACGTGCAGGCCGCGCTCGGGGTCACGTCCGCGCAGACGGTCGCGTTCGGCGACTACCTCAACGACCTCGGCATGCTCGACGCGGCCCAGTGGTCGTTCGCGATGGACAACGCGCACCCCGACGTCCGCGCGCACGCGCGGTACGTCGCACCGTCCAACGCGGACAACGGCGTGGTCCGCACGCTGCGCGCGCTGCTGCGACTGCCCTGACCGAGGGCCGAGGGGACGCGCCGGACGCGCGACGGCGTGCGGCGCGGGCCCGCGCGGGGTGGGATGGACGCATGAAGACACGCAACCTCGCCGGAGTCCCCGTCAGCGCCGTCGGCCTGGGCGGCATGCCCATGAGCATCGAGGGCCGCCCCGACCGGGAGCGCTCGGTCGCCACGATCCACGCCGCGCTCGACGCGGGCGTCACGCTCATCGACACCGCGGACGCGTACCACCTGCACGCCGACGAGGTCGGCCACAACGAGGAGCTCATCGCGCAGGCGCTGCGCTCGTGGGGCGGCGACACGTCGGGCGTCGTGGTCGCGACCAAGGGCGGGCACCTGCGCCCGGGCGACGGCTCCTGGACGCTCGACGGCTCGCCCGAGCACCTGCGCGCCGCGGCGCAGGCGTCGGCCCGCCGCCTGGGCGTCGAGCAGATCGGCCTCTACCAGTTCCACCGCCCCGACCCGCAGGTGCCGTACGCCGAGTCGCTCGGCGCGATCGTCGAGCTGCTCGACTCGGGGCTGATCCGCATGGCCGGCATCTCGAACGCCGACCCGGACCAGATCCGCCTCGCGCAGGAGCTGCTGGGCGGCCGGCTCGCGTCGGTGCAGAACCAGTACTCGCCGTCGTTCCGCTCGTCGCAGCCCGAGCTCGAGCTGTGCGCCGAGCTGGGCGTCGCGTTCCTCCCGTGGAGCCCGCTGGGCGGCATCCGCAGCGCGCGGGACCTGGGCACGCGCTACGCCGCGTTCCAGGAGGTCGCCGACGCGCACGGCGTGAGCCCGCAGCAGGTGACGCTCGCGTGGGAGCTCGCGCAGGCCGACGTCGTCATCCCGATCCCGGGTGCGTCACGCCCCGCGTCGATCCAGGACTCGGTGCGCGCCGCGGACCTCGAGCTGACGGCCGACGAGGTCGCCGCGCTGGACGCCGCGGTGGCGTGAGCCCGCCCGGGACACGGCGAGGCCCCTCGGACGCTTACTCCGAGGGGCCTCGTACCGGGGTCCAGGTTACCGAGCGCGGTGGGCCGTCGGGTGACCGGCAGGTGGCGTGTCCACAGATTCTGTCCACACCCCTGTGTCTGACGGATGGATTCCCAGGTATCCCTGTGGAGAGTGTTGTGGACGGAGCGGTGGACGAAATCGCCCCGCGCCACCCTCTTGTGGCGCTCGCCGCACAGGACTAGACATGGGTCATCGACCTCGACCGACCGCCCGCCACCTGCGGAAACACTCCTCCAGGAGTGCCCGTGGAGGGCGTGCGACCGGCGGGGACGGACCGAGCGGAGAACGTGTGGACGCCTCGGCGGGGAGACCCGTCGACCTGTGGATGACGACGCAGGGGACGCACCGGTACCGCGAGGTCGATCGTGGTCGTCCCGCCCGCGGCGGACCGGTGCGCCGGACCGTCGGGTGCCGGGACGGAGCCGCACCGTCAACAGCGGCGCCGGCCACCGGGCGACCGGTGGCGCGTGGGCACGCGGTCACGGGAGGGCCCCTCGGACGCTTACTCCGAGGGGCCCTCCTCGCGTCCCGGCGCGCGCGCTCCCCCGCCGCGCTCGGCGCGGGCGCGGCGACGTCACGCGGGCGCGGACTCCACGAGGATCGTCACGGGCCCGTCGTTGACCAGCTCGACGGCCATGTCGGCGCCGAACCGGCCCGTCGCGACCTCGAGCCCGCGCGCCCGCAGCGCCGCGACCACGGCGTCGACCAGCGGCTCGGCGACCGGCCCCGGCGCCGCCGCGTTCCACGTCGGCCGGCGGCCCTTGCGGACGTCGGCGTAGAGCGTGAACTGGCTGACGACGAGCACGGGCGCACCCACGTCGACGGCCGACCGCTCGTCGCGCAGGATGCGCAGCTCGGCGATCTTGCGCGCGACGACCTCGACCTGCGCGGGCCCGTCGCCGGGCGTCACGCCGACCAGCGCGAGCAGACCCGGGCGGTCGATCCGCCCCACGACCTCGCCGTCGACGCGCACGGCCGCGTGCGTGACCCGCTGGACGACCGCCCTCACGCGGCACCGCCGAACGTCGCGCGCACCTCGCCGACCGGCTGCCCGTGGCCCAGCACGGGCGTCGCGCCCACGGGCGCGACGAGCCCCGGGTCGACCCCCGCGACCGCGAGCGCCGCAGCCAGCACGGCGGCGCGCGGGCGCGCCGACCCGTCGAGCACCTTGAGCGCCACCGCGCCGCCGTCCGGCAGACCCGCCGCGTACACGCCGTCGGCGCCGTCCTTGGCGACCAGCCCCGGCACGGCCCGCATGACGTCCGTGACGTCACGACCCGTGCCGCCGACGTGCCACGGGTGCGACGTCATCGCGCGCGCGACCCGCGCGAGCGGCGACGCCGGGTCGCCCTCGGACGCGATCGCGCCGAACGCGCGCGCGAGGCCGACCAGGGTCGTCGACAGCAGCGGCGCGCCGCACCCGTCGACCGTCACGTGGTCGACCGGCGCGCCCGTCAGCTCGGCCGTCGTCGCCACCACGGCCCGCTGCAGCGGGTGCGCCGGGTCGCGGTACCCCGCGACGTCCCAGCCCGCCGCGCGGCACGTCGCGAGCATCGCGGCGTGCTTGCCCGAGCAGTTCTGCGTGAGTGGCGCAGGCGCGTACCCGTCGGTGCGCCGCTGCCACGCGGCGTCGGCCGACAGCGGCCAGTCGGGCGTGTTCTGCAGGTCGCCCTCCCCCAGCCCGGCGCCCGCGAGCACGCGCCGCACGACGTCGAGGTGCCCGGGCTCGCCCGAGTGGCTCGCGCACGCGAGCGCGAGCTCCTCGCCGTCCACGTCGAGGCCCGCGCGGAGCATGGCGACGGCCTGCACCGGCTTGAGCGACGACCGCGGCCACACCACGACCTCGGGGTCGCCGAGCGCGAGGCGCACCGCACCGTCGGGCGCGAGCACGACGACGTGCCCCAGGTGCACCGACTCCACGAGGTCGCCGCGCACGACGTCCGCGAGCGGGACCGCCGCCGCCGCGACGGCGCGCCCGCTCACCACCCGCCCCGCGAGCCGCCGCCCCGGCGTCCCGAGTACGGCCCGACCGCGGGCCGCACGTCGACCAGGTAGACGATCGCGGCCGCCGCGCTGCCGAGCGCGAGGAAGCTCAGGCCGAACGACGGGAACCCGGGGATCGGCACCGAGATGAACGCGACGACCGCCGCGGCCACGAGCACCCACGTCCAGAACTGCTTGGTGCGCTTGCCCGCCGCCGTGAACGCCCCCGCCGGGCGCCGCAGGCAGTCGACCAGCGCCCACGCGCTCAGCACGAAGATCGTCAGGTAGAAGACGAAGAACAGCAGCGCCTGCACCGACCAGATGAAGTTCACGCCCCGACCCTACGAGACGGCGTGGCGGTCAGCCGCGCGGCAGCACCGTCAGACCCTCGGCGCGCGCCGCGGCGGCGAGGTGCTCGTCCCACGCGAGCACGAGCAGGTCGGGCGAGCGCAGCGCGAGGGCCGACGCGAGGTGCACCGCGTCGGCCGCCCGCAGCGGGTGCCGGTCGACGAGCCGCGCCGCCGCGTCGAGCACCGCGGGCGTCGTCTCGACGAGTCGCAGGCCGGGCCGCAGCCGGTGCCACGCCGCCGCCGCGGTGCGCGCCGCGTCGTCGTCGAGCGCGCCCGCGCGCCGCCCCGACGCGAGCACCGCCCGCACCTCGGCGTCGGCCAGCCGCGACGTCGCGACGAGGTCCGCGCCGTCCCACACGGCCGCGACCAGCGCGGTGCCCGGCTCGGCGACGCACAGCTTCACCAGCGCGCTGGTGTCCAGGTACGCGAGCGCCACGGTCAGCGCCGCAGCCGTCGCACGAGGCCCGAGACCGCGCGCGCGGCCCCCGCGGCACGCTCGGGCTCGGCGGCGGGCCGGTCGCCCTCGGCGGCCGTGAGCAGGCCGTCGCGCTCGAGCCGCGCGACGAGGTCGGCGGACTCGATCCCGACCAGGCGCGCGACGGGCACGCCGCGCTCGGTCACGACGACGTCCTGCCCCGACCGCGCCGTCTCGATCCACTGCCTGAGCTCCGCGCGCAACGCGCTGACCGCGACCTCCATGGCCCCGGACGCTACCGGGCGCGGCGGGTCGACCGGCGCGGGGCGCGCCCGGGCGGTGCCGTCAGAGCTCGGGCAGGGCCGCGCGCGCGTCCTGCGGCGACGCCCCCGCGGCCTCGAGCAGGTCCACGACGAGCGAGCGCAGCAGCAGCACGAGCGACTGCGCCTGCCAGTCCTCGGGCACCAGCGTGTGCGGGTCGAGCGTCGCCGCGAGGTCGAGCAGCCGCTCGCGCGCCGCCCGGGCGTCGTGCCCCGACCCGACGGCGGCCGCGAGGTCGTCGGTCGAGCGTGCCGCCGACGCGACCGCGTCCGCGAGCCCGGGCGCGACGTGCCCGTCCTCGACCGCGGCGATCGCGCGCCGCGCGAGCACGCGCGCGTTCCGCATCGCGCGGTCGAGCAGCACGGACTCGTCGACGAGCCGGTGCAGCTCGCCGCGGTGCCGACGGTGCGCGGGCGCGAGCCGCACGAGGTCGGCCGCCGAGCGCGCCGCCTCGCGCCACTCGTCGAGCGCGGGCTGCGAGGCCCGGCCCGTGAGCAGCGCCGACTCGACGTCGTCGACCGCGCGGGCCCGCAGGCCGCGCGACAGCAGGTGCAGCACGGCCGCGAGCTCCTGCACGGCGGCCTGCGCGAGCGTGCGCGGGTGCCGTCGCGGGTCGGTGGGCGTGAGCAGCGCGACCGCGAGCGCGACGCCGCCACCGATGAGCGCGTCGACCCAGCGCCCGAACGGCGAGCCCGTGGTCTGCGGCAGCCCGACGATGACGATCGCCTGGACGCCGGCCTGCGTCGTGAGCATCAGGCCGCGGTCGAGGAACCGGCCCAGCAGCGCCGCGACCAGCAGCACGAGCGCCATCTGCCACACGCCGGAGCCGATGACGTGCACCACGAGGTCGCCCGCGCCGACGCCGATCGCCACCCCGACGGCCAGCTCGGCCACGCGCCGCACGTTGCGGTTGCGCGAGAACCCGAGCGCGATCCACGCGCTCACGGGCGCGAAGAACGCGGCGGGGTGCCCGGCGACGTACCGCGCGATGCCGTACGCGACACCCGCCGCGAGGGACGCCTGGAGGATCAGCGGCCACGACGCGCGCACGCGCGCCCAGCCCGCACGGACCCGGGACTCGACCTGCAGCCGCAGCGTCGCGGACGACGCGAGCGAGGACGCCGCGCTCACGACGCGCCCGCCGCGCGCGTCACGGGCCGAGCATCGGGTGCTGCCCGAGCCCCCGGGTCAGCGGACCGCGCGGCGCGGGCCGGTCGGCCGTGACGCCCTCGCCGCGGACGACGACCTCCTGGCCGGCGGACACGGCACCGCCGTCGCAGTCGACCAGCAGGACCGCGTCCTCGGGCACCGAGCGCTTGACGACCGCGAGCGCGACCGGACCCAGCTCGTGGTGCCGCGCGACCGTCGTGACGCGCCCGACGGCGCGACCCGGCTCGGCGGCCTCGCCGCCCCCGGCCGTGGGCGCCGCGGCGCCCGGCAGTCGCACGGCCGCGCCGACCTCGGGCACGAGGTGCCCCGAGCCGTCGAGGTGCAGCATGACGAGCCGGCGCGGCGGGCGGCCCAGGTTGTGCACGCGCGCGACCGTCTCCTGGCCGCGGTAGCAGCCCTTGTGCAGGTGCACGGCCGTGCGCAGCCAGTCGAGCTCGTGCGGGATCGTGCGGTCGTCGACCTCGTGGGTCGCGCGCGGGCGCCACGCCTCGACCCGCAGCGCCTCGGACGCCCACGTGCCGACGAGCGGCCAGCCCGCGGCCTCGCGGGCCCGGACCTCGTCGGCGAGCCGCTCGCGCGGCACGAGCACGAGCCGCCAGGGCCGGTCCACCCCGGGGTGCGCGGCGTCCTCGGCGCCGTAGCGCGTCCCGCCCGGGGCCGTGCGGGGCCACGGGTCGCGCCACGTCACGGGCTCGCCCTCGGCGCCCTCGGCGTCGACGGGCTCGCCGATCGCCGCCCACGCGTCGGTGACGTCGGCGACCTCGACGCGCAGCATGAACCGCATGCGGTCGAGCCACGCCGCGAGCGCAGGCGCCGTCTCGGTGAGCAGCCACGTGGTCGCACCGTCGTCGACGACGCCGACGGCGTGCTCGACGTGGCCGTGCGGGTCGAGCACCAGCAGCTCGGTGGACGTGCGGGGTGCGAGCGTCGCGACGTCCTGCGACGTCAGGGAGTGCAGCCACGTGAGCCGGTCCGGCCCGGTGACGGTGACGACCCCGAGGTGCGACTGGTCGACGACCGCGCCGCCGCGCGCGAGCGCGCGCTGCTCGGCGGTCGGGTCGCCGTAGTGCCAGGCCACGCCCGCGTCGGGCCCGGCGCCGGCGACGGCGCCGCGCCGCGCGAGCAGCGGGCTGCGGTGCCGCGGCTCGACCGGTGCGACGTCCGCGTCGGTCGGCGTGGCGGCGGGCTCGGTGCCGGGCTGCGTGGTCACGTCAGTCGTCCACCCTGCTGAGGCGTGCCGACGCGTACGACTGCAGCGGCTGCCCGAACGCGGCGAGGTCGTGCGCCCACATGAGGTCGCCCTCGACGAGCCCGTACAGACGCTTGCCCGCGTTGACGGCCGCACCCGACGCGGTGTGCGCGATCAGGTCCGACGCGAGGTCGATGCGGCCCTTGCCGACGGCCCCGACGTAGACCGACACGTTCCCGGAGGGGTCGGCGAGCAGCAGCTCGACGGGGTGCTGGTCCTCGGGCAGGTCGGACGGGCGCTCGGGCGGCACGCGCCAGTACCCGGACTCCGTGGACCACACGGGGCCGTCGTGCGCGTCGGCGGTCGCGCCGCCGCGGGCGGCGTCCGGGTCGCCGTCGGGCGCGGGGGCGTCGTCGCCCGTCAGCGCGGCCGCGTCGTCGGGTGCGACCACCAGGCGGATCGTCGTGCGGTACGCGAGGTACGGCCCGCCGTCGTGCGTGACCTCGAGCTCCTGCGTGAAGGCGCTCTCCTCGATGCCGGGGTACCCGACGACGCCCTCGCCGCGCCAGCGGCCGACCAGCCAGGCGAGCGGGTAGACCTCGGGCGCGAGGCCCTCGGGCAGCACGAACGGCACAGTGCCTCCTCGGCTCGGGCGCGCACCGGCGGTGGCCGGCGACGTGCACGGGACGCGCACCGCCGGGTCGGCGGCACGCGGGCGCGGTCAGCGCCGAGGGCTCAGCGCTGGCCCTTGTAGAGGCGGTACACGACGAAGGTCGCGAACCACCCGATCGTCAGCGTGGCGGCCACGAGCAGGCCGATGAAGAAGCCCTCGAGCGCAGTCATGCACCGATCCTAACGACGCACGGCGCTCGGATCGTCCCGAGCGGCCGGCACCCCGTGGTCCCGGGCCCCGCTCAGCCGGCGAGCACGCGCCCCGCGACGTACACGAGCACGCCCGTCACGGTCACCGGCAGCACGACCACCGCGAGCGCGGGCACGCGCCGCACGAGCGCCGGCAGCCGGTCGAACAGCGCGTGCATCGCCGCGACCAGCACGCCCACGCCCACGCCGAGCGCGACGCCCGCCGTCAGGTGCACGGTCGGCAGCAGCCACCCCACGAGCGTGCCGCCGGCCGTCGCCGCGGCCACGGTCACGAGGTACACGACCCACGGGCGGCCGCGCAGCGCGACCGCGGCCGAGCCCAGCGCGAGCGCGATCGCACCCGCGACGACCAGCTCGTCGCCGCCCGTCAGGCGGGCCGTCGCGACCCAGCCCGTGACGCACACCGCGAGCACCGTGCCGGTGACGGTGCCCGAGACCGACTCGACCATGCGCACGCGCCCGTCGCGGCGCAGCAGCTCGTTGACGAACGCCAGGACGACGGCGCCCGCGAGCACGAGCGCCATGTGCTGCAGGAACGGGTCCTCGGGCGTGATCGTCACGGCCGCGACGGCGCCCAGGCCGCCGAGCCCGACGACGGCACCCGCCCCGGGCGTGAACGGCAGCCCCGCGAGCGCGGGCCAGCCGACCGCGAGCGCGACCACCAGCACGGCGCTGACCACCGCGAGCGGCAGCATGCCGAAGTAGCCCGCGACCGCGACGACCGCGGCCAGCACCGCCGTGACGACCGACCGGGTCTCGACGCTCATCGCCCACCTCGCGGGCCGCCGTGCGGCGTCGTCACGGGTCGCTCCGGGGCGCGTCGGGTCCAGCGGGGGTCGGCAGGCACGCGGGCGATTCTCGCAGACCGCGCGTCCCGCCCGGGCGGGACGCGGGGCGCGGACGGGTGGTGTGGAGGGTCGTACCGCGAGACCGTGCCCGTGCGCGGGGCGGCACGTTGTAGCGTGTCCCCACTCGCAGCCAGGAGGTGACCGGTGGCGGATCTGCTGCTCCTCACGCCTGCGTCCGGGGGTTCGGCACAGGTGCTGCCCGCGCTGGGGCTCCTGTCCCACCGGGTCCGTGTGCTTCCCGTCGAGCCGTCCGCCCTGGTGGACGCACCGGACGCGGACATCGTCGTGCTCGACGCGCGGCGCGACCTGGTCACCGCGCGCACCACGTGCCGCCTGCTGCGCGCCACCGGTCTGACCGTGCCGCTCGTGCTGGTCCTCACCGAGGGCGGCCTGACGGTCGTCACCGCCGAGTGGGGCGCCGACGACCTCGTGCTCGAGCACGCGACCCCCGCCGAGGTCGAGACGCGGTTCCGCCTCGTCATGGAGCGCGCGGCGACCGCCGCCTACGACGACGCGCCGCAGGAGATCTCGTCGGGCGAGCTGACGATCGACGCGGGCGGCTACACCGCCCGCCTGCGCGGCCGGCCCCTCGACCTCACGTACAAGGAGTTCGAGCTCCTCAAGTACCTCGTGCAGCACCCGGGCCGCGTGTTCACGCGCGCACAGCTGCTGCAGGAGGTCTGGGGCTACGACTACTACGGGGGCACGCGCACGGTCGACGTCCACGTGCGGCGCCTGCGCGCCAAGCTGGGGCCCGAGCACGAGCAGCTCATCGGCACGGTCCGCAACGTCGGCTACCGGTTCGACCCGCCGAAGGACCGCCGCCCGGTCGACGACCGCGCCGACGTGCCGGAGCCCGCGGACGCCTGACGCCCCCGCCGGGGCGGGTGGACGCGGTGCGCACGCGCGCCGACCGGGCCGTACGCTGGGGGCAGGGAGCGCCGGGAAGCCTGGTCGGCAGCCGCTGCGTCGACCCCTCGGAGGCCCCGTGCCGATCTCACCCCGCCCTCGCCCGCGCCTGCTCACGCGCCCGTCCGTCGGTGCCGAGCGCAACCTGCGCGACACGCTGCGCGACGAGCGCACCGGGGGTGTCCTGCTGCTCGTCGGTGCGCTCGCCGCGCTCGTGTGGGCCAACGCGTCGCCCGGCACGTACCGCGCGGTCTCCGACACCGTGGTCGGGCCGGCTGCGCTGCACCTCGACCTGAGCCTGGCGCACTGGGCGTCCGACGGCCTGCTCGCGATCTTCTTCTTCGTCGTCGGGCTCGAGCTCAAGCGCGAGATGGTCGTGGGCGAGCTGCGCCACGTGCGCACGGCCGTGCTGCCGGCCGTCGCGGCGGTCGGGGGCATGCTCGTGCCCGCCGGGATCTACCTCGCGGTCAACCTCGCGCGCCCCGACGGCGCACCGGTCGGGTGGGCGGTGCCGACGGCCACCGACATCGCGTTCGCGGTC
This sequence comes from Cellulomonas iranensis NBRC 101100 = JCM 18110, assembly GCF_001552375.1. Taxonomy (GTDB): domain Bacteria; phylum Actinomycetota; class Actinomycetes; order Actinomycetales; family Cellulomonadaceae; genus Cellulomonas; species Cellulomonas iranensis. Next base: position 38,268 of record NZ_BCRB01000025.1, read on the forward strand.
GGCGTGCTGGCGCTCGTCGGTCGCGGGCTGCCGGTCGCGCTGCGCGCGTTCCTCCTCACGCTCGCGGTCGTGGACGACCTGCTCGCGATCGTCGTCATCGCCGTCGCGTACACGGACCACGTCGCTGTCGGCCTGCTCGCCGGGGCGCTGGTCGCGGTGGCGGCGTTCGGGGTCGCGCTCGCGCGCGGCCTGCGCAGCCCGTGGCTCCTGGTGCCGCTCGCGCTCGCGGCGTGGGGCCTGCTCCACGCGTCGGGCGTGCACGCGACGATCGCGGGGGTGCTGCTCGGGTTCACCGTGCCCGCGTCCCCCGGCTCCGCGCGCCGCCCCCGCGCGACCCCCGGCGACGCGGCCGAGGACGACGACCCCGACCTGCCGGACGGGTCGCTGGCGGAACGGTACGAGCACGTGTGGCGGCCGTTGTCGGCCGGCGTCGCGGTGCCGGTCTTCGCGCTGTTCGCCGCCGGCGTGACGATCGCCCCCGAGACCCTCGGGGCGGCCCTGGGCGACCCCGTCGCGCAGGGCGTCGCGCTGGGCCTCGTGCTCGGCAAGCCCCTCGGGATCCTCGGCGCCACGTGGCTGCTGGCGCGCTTCACCCGCGCCCGGCTGGCGCCCGGGCTCTCGTGGGCGGACGTGCTCGCGGTCGGCGCGCTCGCCGGCATCGGGTTCACGGTGTCGCTGCTGGTCGGCGTGCTCGCGTTCGGCGAGGGCTCCGCGCACGACGAGCACGTCGTGGTGGCCGTGCTCGCGGCGTCGGTGGTCGCGGCGGCGATCGGGTCCGTGCTGCTGGCCTGGAGGTCCCGCGTCCACACCGCCCGCGCCGCGGACGTCACGGCCGACGACCGCCCCGACGGCGCGGCGAACCGGTAGGTTCGCACCCGATGACCACCGTCGACTCCGCGTCGCTCCTCCTCGACGGCCCGTGGGAGCACCGCTTCGTCACCGCGAACGGTGCGCGGTTCCACGTGGCCCTGTCCGGGCCGCAGGACGCGCCGCTCGTGCTGCTGCTGCACGGCGTCCCCCAGCTGTGGTGGGCGTGGCGGCACCAGCTGCCCGTGCTCGCCGCCGCCGGCTACCGCGTCGCGGCCATGGACCTGCGCGGCACGGGCTGCTCCGACAAGCCGCCGCAGGGCTACGACGTCCCGACGCTCGCCGCCGACGCGGCCGGCGTCGTGCGGTCGCTCGGCGCCGACGACGCGGTCGTGGTCGGCGCCGGCACGGGCGGCGACGTCGCGTGGGCGACCGCCGCCTACCACCCCGACGTGGTCCGCGCGGTCGCGGTGCTGGGCGCGCCGCACCCGCTCGACGCGCTCGCGCTGCCCCGCACGCCCCCGAGGCCCGCGGCGACCTCGCTGCTCGCGTTCGCGCAGCTCCCGTCGTTCCCCGAGCGGGCCATGACCCGCGGCGACCTGGTGGACCGCATGCTCGCGCACTGGGGCGGGGTCGCGGGCCGGCCGGACGCCGAGGCCGTCGAGACGTACCGGCGCGCGGCGCGGGTCCCGTTCGCCGCGCACAGCCAGCTCGAGCAGGTGCGCTGGCTCGTGCGGTCGACGCCGCGCCCGGACGGCGGGCGGTACCGGGCGGTGCTGCGCGACGCGCGCCCCGTGCCCGTGCTGCAGGTGCACGGGCGGCGCGACGGCCTGCGGCCCGCCACGTCCGCGGCGCTGCGCCCCGGGACCGCGCACGTCGCGACCACGTACCGGTTCGAGCTGCTGCGCGACGCCGGCCACTACCTCACCGACCAGGCGCCCGAGCTCGTGGGCGAGCTGCTGGTCGACTGGCTCGCGGAGGTCGACCCGCCGCGCTGAGCGACGTGCGGGCTCCGGTCAGCCCTTGAGCATCGTCTCGGCCCGCACGGGGTCGGTCTCGCCGATGCCTGCCGACGGGCACAGCGACGCGACCGGGCACGCACCGCACGCGGGTCGCCGCGCGAAGCACGTGCGCCGACCGTGGAAGATCAGCCGGTGCGACGCCATGGTCCAGTCGCGACGCTCCAGCAGCGCCCCCAGCTCGGCCTCGATCACCACCGGGTCGTCGCTCGTCGTGTACCCCAGACGGTGCGAGAGCCGCTGCACGTGCGTGTCGACCGTGATGCCCGGCACGCCGAACGCGTTGCCCAGCACGACGTTCGCGGTCTTGCGGCCCACGCCGGGCAGCGTCACGAGGTCCTCGAGGCGCGCGGGCACCTCGCCGCCGAACCGCTCGACGAGCGCGCGCCCGATGCCGGTGAGCGAGCGGGCCTTGGCGCGGAAGAACCCGGTGGGGCGCAGGACCTCCTCGAGCTCGCTCGGGTCGGCGCCGGCCATCGCCTCCGCGTCGGGCCACCGCGCGAACAGCTCGGGGGTCGTGAGGTTGACCCGCACGTCGGTGGTCTGGGCGGACAGCACGGTCGCGACGAGCAGCTCGAAGGGGCTCCGGAAGTCGAGCTCGCAGCGTGCGTCGGGGTAGCGCTCGGCCAGCATCCGGTCGATCCGTCGCGCGCGGCGCGTGCGCGCGAGCGCGGTCTCTGCACGGGTGGGCGCCATGCCTCGAGAGTAAAGCCGGTCACAGGCAAGCGTTCCCGTTGCTCCCAGCGGGTGAAGAGATCGGGTGATCCGTCGCGGAACGGTCAAGGCGGGGCCGTCGCCCGCCGAACCAGGGTCATGCCGTCCCGCGTCGAGCGACCGCTCCACGACCTGCGCCTGGAGCGTCGGGCGCTGCGCGCCGAGCGCGACCTCGTGGCCTGGTGGCGGCGCCTGGTGCGTGCCCGGATCGACCTCGCGGTCGCGGGGGCGGCGACGCCCGGGCCGCTCGGCGAGCACGTCGCGTTCGCGCTGCCGCTCGAGGTCGCGCTCGAGGTGCCGCGGCCCGACGAGCTGCGCGCGACGCTCGGCGAGGGGACGACGGGGCACGACGTGGGAGCGCTTCCGCAGCTGCGGTCGCTCGACGCGCAGCTCGCGCGCTACGAGGCGGGCGTGCTGGAGGCGCTCGCCCGCACGACCTCGCGCCTGGTGGCGCACGTGGCCGCCGACCCCACCGCCGCGGCGCGGCGGCGCACACGCTCCGTCGAGGGCCGCTGACCGACGCCCGGTGCGCCCGCGGGCGCGCGGCGGGCCCCGGATGGGGCACACTGGCGGACGGGGCGTCCGGCCGTGAGCGTCGGACGCGATGCACGCCCGCGGTTCCGCGGGAAGAGGGGAAGGGACCGCCGTGGCGGAGGACATCGTGCTGACGGCACCGCTGTTCGCGGGCATGGACGAGGGGTCGTCGACCGCGCTGATCGCGTCGATGAAGGTCCTCGACGTCACGCGCGGCGAGGTGCTGTTCCACGAGGGCGAGCCGGGCGACCGGCTGTACCTCGTGCGGGACGGGAAGATCAAGCTCGGCCGCCGGTCGAACGACGGCCGCGAGAACCTGCTCGCCGTGCTCGGCCCGGGCGAGATGTTCGGCGAGCTGTCGCTGTTCGACCCGGGTCCGCGCACCGCGACCGCGACGGTGGTCGCCGACGCGGTCGTGCTCGAGCTCGGGCACCACGACCTCGTGGCGTGGCTCGCGGACAAGCCGACGGTCGCCGAGCACCTGCTGCAGGCGCTCGCGCGCCGGCTGCGTCGCACCAACGAGGCGCTCGCCGACCTCGTGTTCTCCGACGTGCCCGGTCGTGTCGCCAAGGCGCTGCTGGACCTCTCGACGCGGTTCGGCCAGCCCGTCGACGAGGGCATCCGCGTCGCGCACGACCTCACGCAGGAGGAGCTCGCGCAGCTCGTCGGCGCGTCGCGCGAGACGGTGAACAAGGCGCTCGCGGACTTCGCCGCCCGCGGCTGGGTGCGCCGCGAGGGCCGCGCGGTCGTGCTGCTCGACGTCGACCGTCTCGAGCGCCGCGCGCGCTGAGGCGACGCCCGACGACGACGAGGCCCGGATCCGCGCAGGCGGACCGGGCCCCTCGTCGTCCGGCGACGACGCCGGAGGCCGTCAGGCGGTCTCGACGACCAGCTCGACCTCGACCGGGGAGTCCAGCGGCAGCACCGCGACGCCGACCGCCGAGCGCGCGTGCACGCCCGCGTCCCCGAGCACGTCGTGCAGCAGGTGGCTCGCGCCGTTGACCACGGCGGGCTGCGACGTGAAGCCCGCCTCGCTCGCGACGAACCCGACGACCTTGACGACGCGCGTGACGCGGTCGAGCGCGGCGACGGGGTCGCCGCCCTCCTCCGCCGCGAGCAGCGCGCCGACGGCCGCGAGCGCGTTGAGGGCCGCCGTGCGCGCGAGGTCCGTGGCGGTCTCCACGTCGACGGCCGCGCCGACCTTGCCCGTGGCCGCGAGCGCGCCGGCGACGAACGGCAGCTGCCCCGAGGTCCACACGTGCGCACCGCTGCGCACGGCGGGGACGTAGGCCGCGACGGGTGCCGCGACGTCGGGCAGCGTCAGGCCGAGCTCCGCGAGGCGGTCCGCGACGCGCGACGTCGCCATCAGGCGTCCTTGGGCCGCTTGAGGTACGCCACGAGCCCCGCGTCGGGACCCTGGATCACCGTGACGAGCTCCCACCCGTCGGAACCCCACTGGTCGAGGATCGCCTTGGTGGCGTGGATGATGAGCGGAACGGTCGCGTACTCCCACTGGGTCGCCATGCGCCCACCCTAGCCGCGGGCGACATCGCCCCGGCACCCCGTCCCGAGGCCTCGACGCACCTGCCCCGCGGGCGTCGTGGTAGCGCTCACACGCCGAGGACCGCCATGTCGTCGGCGTCGACCAGCTCGGCCCGCCACGAGACCACCTCGGGGCGGCGGCGCAGCAGCGCTCGGCGCTCCCGCTCGGTCATGCCGCCCCACACGCCGAAGTCGGCGCGGCTGTCGAGCGCGTCGGCGAGGCACTCGAGCCGCACCGGGCACCGGTGGCACACCTCCCGCGCGTCCCGCTGCGCCGCCCCCTCGACGAACAGCGCGTCCGGGGCCACCTTGCCCTGACCGCACTGCGCCCGAGCCGTCCAGTGCCCGTCGTGCACCTGCACCCCCTGCGCCCCCTGCCCTGCCACTGCCAACCTCCGCGTGTCGTCCCAGCGTGTCGCCGAAGGTACTGGCCCACGGGCACCCCTGACGAGCCCCCGGAAGTGTCTTTCCGCCGGACGGCCCCGTCCGGGTGTGCAGGTCCGGTGGAGGTGAGGCGCGGGGCAAGGCGCCGAAGGCCCGGCGTCAGGCACCGCCGGTACCCTCTCGGGTATGCCGAACCCTGCCCGCTCGCGTGGACGCCAGGTCAACGCCGTCCAGGCGCTGGCGCTGCTCCTCTCCTTCGTCCTCGTCGCCGGGATCGGCGGCCTGCTCACGGCAGGCCTCGTGCTGCCCGGCGTCGCGGCCGCCAACGGCGTGGCCACGATGTCCGCCACGGCGTTCGACGAGGTGCCCAGCGAGCTCGAGCAGCGGACCCTGCCGCAGAAGTCGGAGATCCTGGCGGCCGACGGCACCCTGCTCGCGACGTTCTTCTACCAGAACCGCGTGGTCGTGCCCCTGAGCGAGATCGCGCCGATCATGCAGAAGGCGGTCGTCGCGGTCGAGGACCGCCGGTTCTACGAGCACGCGGGAGTCGACCCGCAGGGCATGCTCCGCGCGGCGATCGCGACGCTCGTCGGCGGCGACGGCGGCGGCGCTTCGACGCTCACGCAGCAGTACGTCAAGAACGTCTTCGTCGACGCCGCGCTCCGGGCCGAGACCAAGGAGGAGCGCGACCGGCTCACGCGCGAGGCGCAGGAGAGCGAGGGCCTGCCGGGCATCGCGCGCAAGCTCCGCGAGGCGAAGATCGCGATCACGCTCGAGAAGAACATGTCCAAGGACGAGATCCTCGAGAAGTACCTCAACATCGCGGCGTTCGGCTCCTCGGTGTACGGGGTCGAGTCCGCGGCGCAGTACTACTTCGGGATCCCCGCGAGCCAGCTCAACTACCTGCAGTCCGCGACCATCGCCGGCATCACGCAGTCGCCCGCGAAGTGGGACCCGGTCGGCGCGGCCTCGCAGACCGAGGAGGAGCACCAGGCCCGGTACAAGACGTCGCAGACCCGCCGCGACCGCGTCCTGCGCGACATGCACCGCGAGGGCTTCATCACGCAGGAGGAGCTCGACACCGGGCTCGCGACCCCCGTGCAGGACACCCTCAACGTGCAGCCGCTGCGGCAGGGCTGCATGACGGCCGGCGACGCCGTGCCCGGGTCCGGGTTCTTCTGCGACTACGTCACCAAGGTCATCGGGAACGACCCCGTCTTCGGCGAGACCGCGGCCGAGCGCACGAGCAGGCTCTACCGCGGCGGCCTCACCATCACGACCACGCTCGTGCCCGGCGAGCAGGCCGTCGCCGACGCCGAGGTGAAGAACGGCGTGCCGGTCGACGACCCGTCCGGGGTCGCCTCGGCGATCGTCTCGGTCGAGCCGCGTACCGGCAAGATCACCGCGATGGCGCAGAACCGCACCTACTCGGCGCTGCAGAACCAGGGCGAGCGCGAGACGTCGGTCAACTACAACACGAGCTACCGGTACGGCGGCTCGGGCGGCTTCGCCCCGGGGTCGACGTTCAAGGTGTTCACGCTGCTGGAGTGGCTCAAGCAGGGGCACGCGCTGCAGGAGACGGTCAACGGCACGCGCCTGAAGTACAACAACAGCGAGTTCACGGCGTCGTGCGTCGGACGCCTCACGGGTGAGTACCCGTTCCGGAACTCCGAGGGCGGCAGAGCCATCAACCAGACCGTCATCGACGCGACGAAGAACTCGGTCAACTCCGCGTACATCGCGATGGCCCAGCAGCTCGACCTGTGCAACATCATGCAGGGCGCCGCGGACCTCGGCGTGACGCGCGCCGGCAACCCCAGTTCGAACGACGCCGAGGGCCGCCCGATGGGCGACGTGCCGTTCAGCCCGTACCCGTCGTCCGTCCTCGGCACCAACTCGACGTCGCCGCTGCAGATGGCGGCCGCCTACGCGACGTTCGCGGCGGACGGCACCTACTGCAAGCCGATCGCGATCACGAGCATCGTCGACTCGACCGGCGCCGAGCTGCCCGTGCCCAGCGCGGACTGCCGCGACGGGGCCATCGACCCCAAGTACGCGTCGGCCATCAACTTCGCGCTGAGCAACGTCTGGACCGGCACCGGCAAGGACATCGCGAAGCCGCCGTTCCCCGCCGCGGGCAAGACCGGCACGACCTCGAGCAACGAGTACAACTGGTTCGTCGGCTACACGCCGCTGCGCGCCACCGCGGTCTGGGTCGGGTTCCCGGGCGAGATGCGCTCGATGAACCGTCAGACGATCAACGGCCGCACGTACTACCGCGGCCCGTACGGCTCGTCGATCGCCGGGCCCACGTGGAGCCGGTTCATGACGCAGGTGCTCGCGGGCGCCGAGAACCCCGGGTTCAGCAACGCCGGCGACCGCGAGGTGTTCGGCGAGCGCGTCGCCGTGCCGTCCGTCGTCGGACGGTCGGAGGCCGACGCGCGCAGCGCGCTCGAGCGCGCCGGGTTCCGGGTGTCGGTCGCGGGCGAGCAGGTCCAGTCGCCGTACCCGGCCGGGACGGTCGCGCAGCAGTCCGCGTCGAACGCGACGCGGGGCGCGACGATCACGCTGACGCTGTCGAACGGCCAGCCGCCGGCGCCCGACCCGGCCGCGCCGGGTGGTGGCCAGCCCGGCGGAGGAGGCGGCCAGCCCGGCGGGCCCGGTAACGGGCGCGGCCCGGGCGGCAACAACGGTCAGGGCAACCCCGGGAACCAGAACCCGTGACGGCGCGCAGCGCGCACCCCGGCGCGGGTGCGCTGCGCGCCGCGGGCGGGCTCGCGCTCGCCGGCGCCGCCGCGCTCGCGTGGGCCTCGCTGG
>NZ_BCRB01000026.1 GCF_001552375.1 Cellulomonas iranensis NBRC 101100 = JCM 18110
CGGGCGCCCGTCGCCGGGGTCACCGGCGCGGGCGCGTTCGTGGGGGTGGTGCCGGCGGGGCCGGCCGGTGCCGCGGTGGTGCGGGGCCGGCGCGCGCTCGTGCCGTCGGCGACGCCGTACCCGACGAGCACGGCGCCGGGCTTCTCGCCCGCCTCGGGCTCGGCGCGGGACGCCTCGACCTCGTCGGCGCCGCCGGGCTCGGCGGACGACCGGTCGGGGTGCGGCTGGTGCGCGCGCACGCCGCCCTGCGTCTCGGCGCCGTCGGCCGGGGCGCCCGGCGCGGGCGCGCCGTCGGGGTCGGTGTCGACCTCGATGATCGGCGTGCCCACCTCGACCGTGGTGCCCTCGCTGACGAGCAACCGCGTGACGACGCCCGTCCACGGGCACGGCAGGTCGACCAGCGACTTCGCGGTCTCGATCTCGACGATCGTCTGGTTGACCTCGACGCGGTCGCCGACGGCGACGTGCCAGGCGACGATCTCGGCCTCGGTGAGGCCCTCGCCGGCGTCGGGCAGGGGGAACTGCTGGTACGTGGGCACGCGGGGGCTCCGGGTGGTCAGAAGGCGAGGGTGCGGTCGACGGCGTCGAGCAGCCGGTCGAGGCTCGGCAGGTAGTCGTGCTCGAGCTTGGCGACGGGGTACGGGGTGTGGAACCCGCCGACGCGCAGCACGGGGGCCTGCAGGTGGTAGAAGCACTCCTCGGTGATGCGGGCCGCGACCTCGGCGCCGGACCCGTAGAGCACGGGCGCCTCGTGCACGACGACGCAGCGGCCGGTGCGTCGCACCGACGCGGCGACGGTCGCGGTGTCGAGCGGCGAGATGCTGCGCAGGTCGACGACCTCGAGGCTCGTGCCCTCGGCCGCGGCGGCGTCGGCGGCCTTGAGCGCGGTCGCGACGGTCGGGCCGTAGGCGACGACCGTGACGTCGGTGCCGGGGCGCACGACGCGCGCGTGGTCGAGGTCGGACGTGCCGCCGTGCGGTGCGGGCAGCGGCGCGTCGAGGTCGACGTCGCCCTTCTCCCAGTACCGGCCCTTGGGCTCGAGGAAGATCACGGGGTCCGGCGACGCGACGGCCTGCTGGATCATGGTGAACGCGTCGGCCGGGGTCGACGGGGACACGACGCGCAGGCCCGCGGTGTGCGCGAACAGCGCCTCGGGCGACTCGCTGTGGTGCTCGACCGCGCCGATGCCGCCGCCGAACGGGATGCGGATCACCACGGGCAGCGTCAGGCGGCCCTGCGAGCGGTAGTGCATCTTGGCGAGCTGCGTCGTGATCTGGTCGAACGCGGGGAACACGAAGCCGTCGAACTGGATCTCGCACACGGGCCGGTAGCCGCGCAGCGCGAGGCCGATCGCGGTGCCGACGATGCCCGACTCGGCCAGGGGCGTGTCGACGACGCGGTCCTCGCCGAACTCGGCGAACAGGCCGTCGGTCACGCGGAACACGCCGCCCAGGCGGCCGATGTCCTCGCCCATGAGCAGCACGCGCGGGTCGTTCGCGAGCGCGCGGCGCATGCCGAGGTTGAGCGCCTTGGCCATCGGCAGCCGCTGCGTGCCCGTCGGGAACGGCGCGGGCGCCGGCGCCGGGGGCAGGTCGGTGGTGCGGTCGGACGTGACGGTCATCGGTGGCCTCCCGTCTGGTGACCCTCGTGGTCGACGAAGGACTGCTCGTACTGCTCGAACCACGCGCGCTCGGCGTCGACGACGGCGTGCGGCGTGGCGTAGACGTGCTCGAACATCGACGGCCCGGAGGGGCGGCCCATGCCGCGGACGGTCGTGCGCAGGTGCTCGCCGAACGCGTCGGCCTCGCTCGCGAGCTGCGCCTGGAACACCTCGGGGAGCTCGCCCGTGCGGTCGAGGTGGGCGCGCAGCCGCTCGATCGGGTCACGGCGACGCCAGTGCTCCTCCTGCGCCGACGTGCGGTAGCGCGTCGGGTCGTCGGACGTGGTGTGCGCGCCCATGCGGTAGGTGAACGCCTCGACGAACGTGGGGCCGCCGCCGCTGCGCGCGCGCTCGAGCGCCTGCCGCGTCACGGCGTACGTCGCGAGGACGTCGTTGCCGTCGACGCGGACGGCGGGGACGCCGAACCCGGGTGCGCGGTGCGCGATCGGGACGGTGGCCTGGCGCGTGGTCGGCTCGGAGATCGCGAACTGGTTGTTCTGGCAGAACAGCACGACGGGTGCGCGGTTGACCGACGCGAAGACGAGCGCCTCGCTGACGTCGCCCTGCGCGGTCGCGCCGTCGCCGAAGTACGTGACGACCGCGGCGTCGCGCTCGGCGTCGCCGGTGCCGACGAGCCCGTCGCGCTGCACGCCCATCGCGTAGCCGGTCGCGTGCAGCGTGTGCGAGCCGATGACGAGCGTGAAGAGGTGGAAGTTGCGCTCGGCAGGGTCCCAGCCGCCGTGGTCGACGCCGCGGAACAGGCGCAGCAGCTGCGTCATCTCCAGGCTGCGGGCCTGCGCGACGCCGTGCTCGCGGTACGACGGGAAGACGTGGTCCTGCGGGCGCAGCGCGTGCCCCGAGCCGACCTGCGCGGCCTCCTGGCCGAGGGACTGCGCGAACAGCGCGAGCTCCCCCTGACGCTGCAGCGCCGTGGCCTCGACGTCGAACCGGCGGGTCAGCACCATGTCGCGGTACATCGCGCGCAGCCGGTCGGCGTCCAGGTCGGCGGCCCACGCGTCGTACTCGGGGTGCTCGACGCGCTCGCCGGCCGGGGTCAGCAGCTGCACGAGCCCGTCGTCGGTGAGCGGGCCGTCGGCCGCGGGTCCGGTCGGGATCACGCGGGTCTCCTTCGCCTCGGGGTCGAACCTACGTCAGCGTAGGCTACGCCTCCGTAGGTTACGAGGGACCGGGACGGACAACGCTCGTCCGACACCTTTGTCGGAACCCCACACCGGCCCCCCGGCCCCGCCGCGCGGCGCCGCTCAGGAGCGCGGGACGCCCCGCTGCGAGCGCAGCAGGTCGTTCTCGCGCAGCACGGGCCAGCGGCTGTACGCGAACACCAGGAACATCACGAGGTTGAGCACGGGCACGAGCCCGACCAGCACCCACCAGCCCGAGTAGCCGGCCTTCTGGATGATGCGGATGTACGCGACGAGGATGACGAGGTAGCAGGCCGCGACGACCGCGAGTCCCACGCCCGTGGCGAGCCACGCGGTCCACTCGGCGTCGGCGCCCCAGCTGGTCCCCTCGACGGTGGGGACGGGTGTCGGGTCGGTGTCCATGGGCCCCATGGTGCCGCTGACCTCGCTGCGGCGCACCACCCCCGACGGGCGATCCCGCCGTGCCGCGCCTCCGGGGCGCACCATGGAGGGACGCACCACCGCACCTCCGCGGCGGGCGGGACGGAGGAGACGCCATGACGACCCCGGGCCTCACGACCTGGACCGACCCGCGCGACGAGACCGAGGTCGTCGTGCAGCTCGCCGACGGGCGCCTCGCGGGGCGGCGCTTCGCGTCGCGCGCCGAGGCCGAGGCGTGGGCGGGCCCGGGCGAGGAGGTCCTCGAGCTGAACCTCGTGTGCGCGTGCGACCGGTGACCCGCGCGGCAGCCGGAGCCGCCTGACGTCAGCGCGGGGCGTGCTCCGCGGCGACCTCGAGGAAGATGTCGGTCGCCTCCTTCTCGCCGACGCTCACGCGCACGCCGTCCCCCGCGAACGGGCGGACGAGCACACCGGCCTGCGCGCAGCGCTCCGCGAACGTCACGGACCGGTCGCCGAGGCCGAGCCACACGAAGTTCGCCTGGCTGTCGGGCACGTCCCAGCCCTGCGCGCGCAGCCCGTCGAGCAGGCGCTCGCGCTCGGCGACGACGGCCTCGACGCGCGTGAGCAGCTCGCCCTCGGCGCGCAGCGACGCGAGCGCCGCGAGCTGGGCGACGTGCGAGACCCCGAACGGCGTGGACGCGGTACGGATGCCGGCGGCGATGCGCGGGCGCGCGACGGCGTAGCCGACGCGCAGGCCCGCGAGCCCGTACGCCTTGGAGAACGTGCGCAGCACGACGACGTTGGGGTGCTCGGCGAGCAGCGCGACCGCGTCGGGCGCCTGCGCGTCGCGCACGAACTCGACGTACGCCTCGTCGAGGACCACGAGCACGTCACCCGGGACGGCGGCGAGGAAGTCGCGCAGCTCGGCGTCCCGCACGGCCGGGCCGGTGGGGTTGTTGGGGGTGCAGACGAGCACGACGCGCGTGCGGCGCGTGACGGCGGCGGCCATGGCGGGCAGGTCGAGCCGGCCGTCGGCGTGCACGGGCACCCGCACCTGCTGCGCGTGCGCGAGCGTCACGGCGATGGGGTACGCCTCGAACGACCGCCACGGCAGCACGACCTCGTCGCCCGCCTCGCACACGGCCGCGAGCACGTGCCCCAGCACCGCGACCGAGCCGGTGCCCGTGACGACCTGCTCGGGCGTCACGCCCAGGCGGTGCGCGACGGCCTCGGTGAGCTCGGTCGCGAACATGTCGGGGTAGCGGTTGACGTCGACCGCACCGTCCGCGATCGCGGCGACCACCGACGGCAGCGGCGGGTACGGGTTCTCGTTCGACGACAGCTTGAACGCGGCCGCACCGACGGCGGCGCGTGCGCCGGGGACGTAGGCGGGGACGTCGGCGATGGCACGGCGGAGGGGGACGCGGCTCACGGGGCCATGGTGCCACCGGTGGGCCGGGACCCCTGCGGACGTCCCAGCGGACGTCCCCGGTGCCGTGCACGGGTGCGGACGGGCCGGACCTGGCAGGATCGACGCATGGGATTCGTCGCGCGCGTGCTGGTGAACGGGGTCGCCATCTGGCTGGCGACCGTCCTGCTGTCGGGCCTGGAGATCGTGGGCGGGCAGACGACCGCGGAGAAGGTCGGCATCATCCTGCTGATCGCCCTCGTGTTCGGCCTGGTCAACGCGATCGTCAAGCCGATCGTCGCCGTCCTGTCCATCCCGCTGTACATCCTCACGCTGGGGCTGTTCACGCTGGTGGTGAACGCGCTGATGCTCATGCTCACGGCGTGGATCACGGAGCAGACGTCGTGGGGGCTGCGGATCGACAACTTCGGCACGGCCGTGATCGGGGCGCTCATCGTCTCGGTCGTGAGCTTCGTGCTCTCGGGGCTCACGGGTTCGAAGCGCTGACCTCGGCCGGCTCCGGCCGGCGGAGGAACCCCTCGGGCACCGGGACGATCGGCCGCGCCCCGAACCAGTCCTCGAAGCCCTCGGGCGGCGGCACGCGCCGGTCCGGCGTCGGTGCGGGGGTCGGCGCGGGACCGGAGGCCGGCTCGGCCCGGACGGGGGCGGCTCGCACGCCTCCAGCGGGTCCGTCGTCACGGTGTACTGACGAGTCGTGGCGGCGGCGGGCGTGCCGTCGGCGCCGAGCACGTCGCGCAGCGCGGCGCGGACGGGGTCGTCGGTCGGCAGGTCGCCGATCTCCTCGTCGACCATCGCGGCCGTGCCGACGTAGCCGCTGACCGCGTGCGCCTCGCTGAACGACGGCGCGGGCGGGCCGCCCGTGGCCGCCAGGTCTCGCACGACCGACAACGCGCCCGGGCCGCCGCGCTCGCCGACGACCCCGTCGAGCAGCGTGACCGCGTCCTCGCGGTGCCGGACCGCGACGACCGCGACGCCCGGCGGCGCGACGGCCGGCACGTCGGGCGAGCCCGCCGTCACGACGAGCCGGACCGCGTACCTGCTCGCGGCCGCGGCCGCGACGGTCGTCGCGACCATGCCGCCCTGGCTGTGCCCGACGAGCGCGACCGGTTCGTCGGCGCCGATCCCTGCCGCGGCCATCGCGTCGAGCACCGCGCCCGTCATGACGTCGGGGACGCCGCCCTCCAGCGCGAGGTTGGTGCCGTTGTCGGTGGGCACGTCGCTCGCGAGGCCCGCGGCGCGCGTGCCGGGGATCGCGACGACCCACGCGACGGACCCGTCGGCGCGCTCGAGCCGCTGCACCGTGACGGTCGCGAGGGGCGTGCCGGGCTCACCGGTCTCGGTGTCCTCGTCGTAGGTCCGTGCGACCAGGTCGACCATCCCCGCGAGACCGTCGGGCGCCGGGAGGTCCGGCGGGTCCGCGCGCGGCACGAGGCGCACGTCCCGCGAGGGCAGCAGACCGGCGACGTGCGCCGTGAAGCGCCGCACCGGGTCCAGGTGCCGCGGGCCGGCGCCCACGAGCGTGCCGAGCGCGCCGCCGAGCAGCTGCAGCACGAGGCCCGCGCGGCCGTCGGCCACGATCCGCTGTGGCGTCCCGGCGAGGCGGGCCGCGAAGTCCACGCGACCCCGCGGCGCGACGGTCCCCCACGGGTCGCGGAGCAGGTCCCGCGCCTCGGCCAGCAGCACGTCGCCGAGCGCGGTGGCGATCGCGACGCCGCCGAGCATGCCCGCGCCCGGCACTCCCGCGGCCGACCCGAACGCCCCGATGAACCCACGCCAGTGCGCCTGCGCGTCGGTCTCCGCGAGGCTGTACGCATGCGCGGCGTCGACCGTGCGCGACGCGAGCTCCCGCACGTCGTGCGCGAGCGCCGCCGGCCCGTGCAGGGCGCGGCGCAGCGTCGCGAGCGCGTCGTGCAGCACCTGCACCTCGGGCACCGGGGACGCGAGCACCGGCGACCGGACGACCGTCGACCCGAGGCGCTGGTCGGCGGCGTCCAGCCCGTCGGCGGCGGCCCGCAGGTCACGCGCGGAGCCCAGGAGCTCGTCGGCGTCGACCAGAACGCGCCCGTCCCGGCCGATGGTCAACGACCTGCCCTCGCGCACGGCCCCGGTCACCGCCCGACCAGCGCGCTCGCGAGGCCCGCGGGCCGCCCCGGGACGCACTGCATCTCGGCGCGGCGCGCGACCTCCAGCACCCCGTCCGCGGCGTCGAGGGCCTCGTCGCAGCGCCGCAGCGCCGTGAGGAGGTCGCCGCGGCGGCGGTCCGCCGCGTCCGCGGCCGTGCCCGTCCACGTGACCGCGCGCGAGCGCAGCACGGCTGCCCGCGCGGACGCGACCTGCGCCCTGACGTCCGCGAGCGCGGACCCGATGACCGACGACGACATGCGCAGGACGCTAGGGTCGCGGCCGCACCGCCAGGCCGGTGCTCGCGGGACCTGGGGAGCGCCGGCCCACGAGTCCGCCTGGGGTCACGTCGCCGCTCCCGCGGGACGACCTCGTCCGGGCGTCGGCCGTCGGGCTACGGCTGCGCGCGCCACCACGGGCGCTCGGGCCGCGCGAGCGCGAGCGACGTCAGCACCAGCACCACCACGAGCCCCGCGACGCGCCACCCGCTGCCGCCGCCCGACCCGGCGACCGCGCCCGCGACCAGCGCGAGCGCCTGCGCACCCGCCTGCGCGGCGAGGGCCGCACGCAGGTCCGTGCGCAGCACCGCGACCTCGACGCGCGAGCGCCACCCCGTCAGCGCGACGACCGGCGCCAGGCGCAGCACCACGTGGACCAGCAGCACGAGCCCGGCGAGCACGAGCGGCGGCGCGGGGTCGTGCACCACGAGCCACGCCCCCAGCAGGAGCAGCAGCACGGCGGCCGACGGCAGCCGCGGCACCACGGCGGGCGCGACGCCCACCGCGAGCAGCACGACCAGCCCGCCCGTGCCGGGCGCGGCGCCGGGGGCACCCTGCGCGACCAGCACCGCCCCGGCACCCGCGAGCGCGAGCACGACGCGCAGCACGACGGCCGGCACCGCCGGTCCCGTGCGCACCTCGACCTCGGGCGGCCCGCCGCGGACGCGCGGCGTGCGCGCGCCGGCGCCGAGCCGGTCCAGCACCCAGGCGCCGACACCCTCGGTGCGCAGCAGCCCGCTCATCCCGGTACCCCCGCCCCGGCGCGGCGCTGCCGGCGGCGCGCGAGCGCGCGCAGCGCGACCGCCGCGTCGTCGCGCCACGTCACGAGCTCGACGCCCTGGTCCGCGAGCTCGGCCATCCGGTCGGTGCGCGTGAGGGTCGCGATGCGCAGCGCGAGCCGCTCGCGGTCGTACAGGCCGGACGTGCGCAGCCGTGGCAGCACGTCGACGCCGACGACGCGGTGCCCGGCCGCCCGCCAGCGCGCCGCGACGCGCGCCGACTCGTCGTCGAGGAACGTCGAGAACACGACGACCAGCGCGCCGGACGGCAGCCGCGGCGGGCGCAGCCGCTCGGCGGGTGCACCCTCGGGCGCGGTCAGCGCGAGCGCGTGGCGGATCCGGTCGAGCTGCCGCCGCCCGCCGCCCGGTGCCACGGGCCTGCGGCGCACGCCCAGGTCGTCGAGCCCCACGCGGTCGCCGCGGTCGAGGTAGGCACGTGCGACGGCCGCGGCGGCCTGCCGCGCCCGGTCGAGGGACGTCGCGTCCTGCGGGTGCGGCGCGAGCGAGCCGCGCCACGTGCGGGGGTCGGGCCCGACGTCGTCGCGCGAGTCGACGACCAGCACGACGACCGCCTCGGCGAGCGCGTGCTCGCGCCGGACGTACAGCTCGCGCAGGTCGGGCGAGCGCCGTGCCGTGACGCGCCAGTCGATGCGGCGCAGCCGGTCGCCGGGCGCCCACGGGTGCACGTCGCGCAGGTCGCCGCCCTCGCCGGGGCGGCGCGACGGGTGCGGTCCCGTGAGGCCGCGCAGGCGCGGCGGCAGCGGCACCTCCAGCAGCGGTGCGGTCGCGGGCAGCACGGTCGTGCGGCGCGTGACGCGTGGGGTCGGCTCGGCGAGCGACGCGCCGTCCGGGCCCGCGCCCTGCACGTCGGCCGACGCGACCTCCTGCGGGCCCGTGCGGACCGTGCGGGCGACGACCGGCAGCCGCCGCGTGCCGTCGACGCGCACCAGCACGTCGGCGCCGTCGCGGCCCTCGCGCCCCACCGCGACGGTCGCCCACGGGCCCGGGCCCTCGACGCGCAGCGTCGCGCGCAACCGGCCCGCCGTGCCGTCGGCGTCGTCGTCGGTCACGCCCGGTCCCTCGAACGTGGCCGTCACGGCGCCCTGAGGGCGGGCCGCGAGCGCCCGCGCCGCGAGCACGAGCGGCGCGACGGCGAGCACCGCGACGTCGGGCCGAGCCAGCAGCACGCCGAGCAGCAGCAGGAGCAGCGCGGCCGCCGACGCGCACGTCGTCGCGAGCGTGGGCGTCCACGGGCCCTGCGGCACGACGACGGGCGCGGCGTCGTCGTCGCGCCAGGTCGGGGGCCGCGCGGGCGGCCGCTCGGGCAGGCTCACGCGCGGCGCGCCGTCGTCGGCCCGGGGACCTGCGCGAGCACCTCCCGCACGACCGCCTCGGGCGCGAGCCCGGCCGCCCACGCCTGCGGCGACAGCGACAGACGGTGCGCGAGCGCGGGCACGGCGACGGCCTTGACGTCCTCGGGGGTCACGTAGTCGCGGCCGTCGAGCACCGCGAGCGCCCGCGCGACCAGCACGAGCGCCTGCGAGCCGCGCGGCGACGCCCCGACCTCGACGGCCGCGTGCGCGCGCGTGCCCGCGGCCAGGTCGACCGCGTAGGCGAGCACGTCGGGGTCGACCGTCACGGCCTCGACGCCCGCCTGCATGGCCAGCAGCGTCGCGACGTCGACCACCTGGCCGACGGGCGCGGCCTCGCGGCGCCGCTCGAGGCGCCGCGCGAGCACGTCGACCTCGGCGTCCCGCGCGGGGTACCCGACGGCCAGGCGCACCATGAACCGGTCGAGCTGCGCCTCGGGCAGGGGGTACGTGCCCTCGTACTCGACGGGGTTGGACGTCGCGACGACGTGGAACGGCGCGGGCAGCGCGTGCGTCGTGCCGTCGACGCTGACCTGCCGCTCGGCCATCGCCTCGAGCAGCGCCGACTGCGTCTTGGGGGCGGTGCGGTTGATCTCGTCGGCCAGCAGCAGGCCCGTGAACACCGGGCCGGGGCGGAACGTGAACTGCGACGTCGCGGGGTCGAACACGCTGGACCCGGTGACGTCGGACGGCAGCAGGTCGGGCGTGCACTGCACGCGGCGGAAGTCCAGGCCGAGCGCGGTGGCCAGGCTGCGGGCCGCGAGGGTCTTGCCGAGGCCCGGGACGTCCTCGAACAGCACGTGCCCGCCCGCGAGCAGCGCCGCGAGCGCGATGCGCAGCGGCTCGGCCATGCCGACGACGGCCGTGGCGACCTCGTCGAGGACGGCGCGGCCGGAGCGCGCGACGTCGGGCACGGGCAACGCGGCGGGGGTCACGGCGGTGGTCTCGGTCATCGTCGGCTCCTCGCGGTGGGCGGGTGGGGGTCGGTGCCGGGCGCGCGCTGCGCACCGAGGTCCTCGAGGACCTTCAGGGTGTGGGCCAGGTCGGCCACGGACGGCCGGGGGTGCTGCACCTGCGTGAGCGTGGTGCGGGCCCGCGCGCCGATCAGCGCGAGCACGGCGTCGGCGTCGGCCGGGTCGGACAGGTCCAGTCCGTGCCGCGCGAGCCGCCGCGCCCCGGCCTCGCGCAGGCGGCGCAGCGCGCGCTCCCCCGCGCGGCCGTCGCGGCTCTGCATGGTCCACGCGGTCTCGGCGATCTCGCCGCGCGCACCGTCGCTGCGCTGCGCCGTGCCGCGCGCCGCGCGGGGCTCGACGCGGGCGTCGAGCCGCTGCAGCACCGCGACGGCCGCGGCCACCGCGGTCCCGACGACGCCCGCCGGGACCGGGTGCGAGCCGAGCGCCCACGTGAGCAGCGCGACGACCAGTCCGACGACCGCGGGTCGCAGGATCGCGCCGCGTGCGTCCGCGAGCGCGTCACGGAGGCGGGTGGCTGCGCGGCTCATGTAGACGTCCCGTCGTCGGGCGCGCCGGGGCGCGCGTCACCCGGTGCACCGTCGGCCGACCCGTCGCCGCCGGACCCGCCCGCGCCGCCCGGCCGTCCGGCGCCGTCGCCCCGCAGGACGAGCCCCTGCGCGACCGTCTCGAGCAGGTCCCGCGCGCGCCGCACGTCGTCGGACGTCACGGGGTGCGAGCCGAAGCGCGCCGCGAGGTACAGGCCCAGCAGCGCGCGCGTCGCGGCCGGGTCGGCGCGCGTCGCGCCGAGCACCGCGACCGCGAACTCGCTCGCGGTCTGCGCGCGGTCCCGCTCGACGCCGGTGCGCGCGGCGGCCGTCTCGACCGCGACCCACGCCGCGACCACGGCGTCACCGGGCGGCACGTCCTCCTCGAGCGCGCGCGTCGCCGTCGCGACGCCCTCGCGCAGCGCCGCGACGCCCGACTCGGTGAGCTCCCCGGTCTCGCCGTCGCCGAGCGGCTCGTCGTCCTCGTCGTCGCGGCGGTCGAACCGCCAGCCGCGCGCGAGCTGCCGCCCCACCAGCACCAGCACCGTGACCACCGCGAGCAGCGCGACCGCCTGCACGGCGCGCAGCAGCCACGGCAGCCACGCGGGCGGCTCGGGCGTCTCCTGCGTGCCGTCGGCGAGCTCGGGCGCCTCCGTGACCTCGGGCGGCGGGGGCGGCGTGAACGTCGCGACCGGCACGTCCACGCGGCGCGCCTGCAGGTCGAGCGGGCCGGACAGCGCCGCACCCAGCACCCCGACGACCACGAGCAGCGCGGCCAGCGCCGTGACCACGCTCGCGCGGCGGGTGGGCACGGGCAGGACCTCCGGACGACGACGGCGGGGCGGACGTGCCGGTCAGGCTAGCGTCCTGCGGCGACGGCCGGGCGCCGGCGTGCACCGGACCGGCACGTCACCCGTTCGGCCACGCGAAGTCCCGGAATCACGCGCCCACCTCGCGATACCGTCCGTGCAGCCGACGTCCCGACGCGCCCTGGAGCTCGCATGCCCGTGTCCAGCACTCCCCGTCGAGGTGGTGCGGGCGATGCGCCCGCGAGCCGCTGGGCGCGGCTGGCGGTCCTGATGGCCGCACTGGCCCTGGTCGTCGGTGCGGCGACCCCCGCCGCAGCCGAGACGGTGCAGGTCTCGGGCCGCGTGATCCTGCCCGACGGCGTCGACCCCGCCGTGCTGCCGGAGATCGTCGTTCGCGTGTCTCCCGACGGAGGGCTGTCCTACGACGTCACGGTCGGGTCCGACGGCTCGTTCACGGTCCCCCTCACCGGCCCGGTCAGCCTGCGGACGGTCATGCCGGCGACGTCCATGCTCGTGCCCGAGGTCATGCCGGGGAGGATCACCCCGGAGACGGCCGGACCCGGGTTCGACTTCCACCCCCGGCTGGGCGGGGGCGTGGCAGGTCAGGTCTCGGCGCCGCCCGGGGTGACCTTCGGGGACAGCGTCCTCTGGCTGCGGGGCGATGCGCGCGACCGCATGTTCCGGATCGCACCCGACGGCACGTTCGAGCTCCGCGGCGTGGCGGCCGGGCGGTACTCGCTTCTCCTCGTCGGTGCGGGCTTCCGGTACCTCGGCGGCGGGTACGACCTGGAGACCGCCACCATGTTCACCGTCGAGCCGGGCATCATGACCACCGGCATCACGGGCCAGCTCACCCTGCTCACGCAATTCGAGGAGACCGGTCCGATCACCGCCTTCCGGGGCGTGCCGCCCACGGTGCCGTTCACCCTGCTGGAGGAGAGCACCGGCAGCACCCCCACGGGCGACGTCGTCCTGCGGGACGCGGACGGTACGGAGATCGGGCGCACGACGCTCGGCCCGCAGGACGGTGGCCGCGGTCGGATCACGCTCGCGACGCCGCTGCCCATGGGCGAGCACCATGTCACGCTGCACTTCGCCGGTGACGCCGTGTTCGACGAGACGCGCAGGCATCGGAGCGTGCACGTCGGTCCCGAGATCGTCGGGTCCGCACCGGTACGGGTCCTCGACTCGTCCGCGCGCGGGACGGTGTGCGTGGACGTGCGCAGCGCCGCCGACCTGCCCGAGGGCGTGACCTCGGTCCTGACGAACGTGACCGCCGCCCGCCCCACCGGCGTCGGCTACGGGGTGGTGTATGGCGACACCGCCGGGGACGGGACGACCCCGGCGCCGGCGGGGTCGACCGTCAACTTCGAGCCGGGGGCCGACGTCGCGAACTTCGCGCTCGTCGCGGTGCCGCCCAGCGGTCGCATCTGCTACGCGACGGGTGGCGGGGCCCAGGTCCGCAAGATCATCGACGTGACGGGGTTCGTCCTGGGCGACCACGGCACGACCCCCGTGGCACCCTCGCGCGTGCTCGACACGCGCCCCGGTGGCGTCGGCGAGCTCGACGGCGCCGTCACGCCGCGGACGGTGCACACGGTCCAGGTCGCCGGACTGGGCGGCGTGCCTGCCGACGCCACGTCCGTGCTGCTGAACGCGACGGTGGTCGGCGCGAAGGCACCCGGGAACCTCCGCGTGTTCCCCGGGGGCGCCGCTGTGCCGAACGCGTCGGTCGTCAACTACGCCCCGGGTCAGGACAAGGCGAACACCACCCTCGTGGAGCTGGTCGACGGCAAGGTGTCCTTCTACTCCGACACGGGCGCGCCGGTGACGCGGAACCCCGTGCAGGTCGTGCTCGACGTCGTGGGGTTCAGCACGGGCACCAGCACGCTCACGAGCGTCGCGCCGACCCGGATCCTGGACTCCCGTCCCGGCTCACAGGTCGGTCCGCTCACCGGACGGTTCTACGGGTGGGGGCGGGCGAAGCTCCCGGTCGCGGGCGTGGGGCCGGTGCCGTCGAACGCCACGCTCGCCGTCCTCAACGTCACGGCCGTCGACGTGCGCGGGACGGGCAACCTGCGGGTGTTCCCGGTCGACCGCACCTCCACCGAGATTCCGACGACCTCGTCGCTGAACTTCGTGCCAGGCAGGGACGTCCCGAACCTGGTGGTCGTCGGCATCGGCGACGGAGGCGCGGTCTCGTTCTACGCGGACAGCCCCCAGGGTGACGCGTACGTCGCGGTGGACGTCGTGGGCTACGCGGCGCCCCGGTAGCGCACCGCCACCCGGGCGGCCGGTTGCTAGCCTCGCCCGGTGATGCGGTGGGCCCGGTGAGCGACGTCCTGGACGCGCTGCGTCGTCACCCCGACGTGGAGGCGGAGAACCTGCACGCGGTCGACGCGACGGACCGGCTGCTGCTCGACGAGGCGGCGTCGCTGCTCACGGGCGCACCCGCCGGGAGCGTCGTGGTGATCGGCGACCGGTACGGCGCGCTGACCCTGGGCGCGATCGCGCGGCACGGGATCAGCGGCGTGCGCGTGCACCAGGACCGGCTGACCGGTGAGCGTGCGCTGCACGCCAACGCCGAGCGCCTGGGGCTGGGCGGCTTCACATCGCACGGGCTGACACCGGACCTCGTGGCGGGTGCGCGGGTCGTGCTGCTGCAGCTGCCGCGCGCGCTCGATGCCCTGGACGAGGTCGCGGCGCTCGTCGCCGAGCACGCGCACCCCGGCGTCGTGGTCGTGGCGGGCGGGCGCGTCAAGCACATGACGACGGCCATGAACGACGTGCTCGCGCGGCACCTGGGCCGGGTCGAGGCGCGGCTCGCACGGCAGAAGTCCCGCGCGCTCGTCGCGTCGTCGCCGCGCCCCGCCGCCGAGCGGCCCGCGCGCCGCTGGCCCGAGCGCGCCGAGCACCCCGACCTCGGCCTGGTCGTCTGCGCGCACGGCGGCGCGTTCGCGGGTACCGGCGTCGACATCGGCACGCGCGCGCTTCTGCGGCACCTCGACGCGGTGCCGACGACCACCGGGACGGCCGTCGACCTCGGCTGCGGCACGGGGGTGCTGGCCGTCGCGCTCGCCCGCCTGCGCCCCGGCCTCGACGTCGTGGCGACCGACGAGTCCGCCGCCGCCGTCGCGTCCGCCCGCGCCACCGTGGACGCGAACGACGTCGCCGACCGAGTGCGCGTCACGCGCGCCGCCGGCGCCGACGACCTGCCCGACGCGAGCGTCGACCTCGTCCTGCTCAACCCGCCGTTCCACGTCGGCGCGACCATCGCACCGCAGGTCGCCCACGATCTGTTCGCCCAGGCCGCGCGCGTGCTGCGCCCCGGCGGCAAGCTGTGGGCCGTGTGGAACTCCCACCTGCGGTACCGGCCGGTGCTCGAGCGCGTCGTCGGGCCGACGCGGCAGGTGAGGCGGGACCCGAAGTTCACGGTGACTGCGTCGGTGCGACGGTGACGTGGGGTGCTCGCTACCGCTGATGACTGAGCAAGTGTGCGTGAGACCGCCAGCGCATGGCGAACGATCGACGGAACTACGCGCGCGAGCGACTCACGAACGGCCGCGCCCGCAACACACCCTCAACTCCCCCACATCACCAGTTGCCGACCGATCTCGCGTGACTCCGCTTCGCCACACCAGACGACCGGCAGGTACTCCCCCTCGATCTCGACGAGCCCGCGGCCCCAGAGCCGCTCCGACCCCTCGAGCCCCTCACCGAAGATGATCCCGTCGTCATATCTGACACCCGGCTCCAAGTAGTGCTGGTGAATTGCAGGAACCGTTACACTCTCGTTTCGATAAAAACCCGGTCCGCGCTCCGGACGGCGAGTGAGAAACTCCTCCTCGAGGAACACCGTTCCAATTTCACGACCACTTGTGTCGTGCACCCTACCGCCCCTCCCTGCCCACCTCGACGTCACGAGCAACCGCTCCTCTCGACTATCCGTCAACCGGCCACCGCGTTCACCAGGACCGTGGCCGCGGTCGCCTCCCGGCATCCGCGGATCCGCCCGCACACCTCGCGGCACAGCGGCAAGGTCGAGCGCTACAACCGGATCCTGGCCGAGGAACTCCTCCACGCGCGCGTCTGGAACCAGCGAAGCCGAACGAGCCGCCGCGATCACGACCTGGAACATCCACTACCAGTACCATCGCGCTCACACCGCCGCCGGCGACCGACCCCCGGCCTCACGCCTCCACGCAGGCGTCACCAACGCCATGACACAGAACACCTAGATGTGATGTCCAGGCAGGTTGTTGATCCTGCTGATGGGCGTGCCGCTGACCGCGCGGTGTGGAGTCGGTGGCGATTGTAGAAGTGGATGAAGTGGATCCAGGCGGGTAGGGCTGCGCGGCGTTCGGTCTCGCTGGTGTAGAAGCGGGCGTAGGCCCAGCCGTCGGCCAGGGTGCGGTGGAAGCGTTCGATCTTGCCGTTGGTCTGCGGGCGATAGGGCCGGGTGCGCTTGGAGATGATCTGCAGGTCGGCGCAGGCCTCGCGCCAGGCGTGGGACCGGTAGGCCGACCCGTTGTCCGACAGCACCCGCTCGACGCTCACGCCACGCTCGGCGAACCACGCGCTCGCTCGTTGCAGGACCCCGATCGCGGTGGCCGCCTTCTCGTCGGCGTGCATCTCGACGTAGGCCACCCGGGAGTGGTCGTCGATGACGGTGTGCAGGTAGCGGTCGACCATCCCGGCGGTGCCCTGGTCGCGGTAGCGGGCGGCCCACTTACGGGCCGTGGGCGGCGAGACCAGGAACATCTTCGCCGCCACAGCGACCGGCCACCCCTCCTCGACGATCAGACGAGCCATGCGCAGTCGAGCGCGCGAGGCCAGAGCAGCGTTAGCGTGGGACATAAAGGCCTCTGGTCCGTGAAGCGGTTCATCGACAGCTCCACTTCACATCAGAGGTCTTCGCGCGTCAGCACACCCTCACGGGCGAGTCCACCAACAACCTGCCTGGACGTCACACCTAGATCCACGGTGCAATCCGATCCGAAGGGTTGAACATCTCTTCACCCTCGAACCACTCGAAGAGCATCTCAAAATACACAAGAGGGTAGTCAAACTCTGGATCGCGGTAGGGACTCACGGTGCGACATAGCCTGTCGTTGACATAGCGGAACCCGATCTCCTCTAGTCTTACGATCGCACCCCCGACGTCCCGGCAAAGCGAGTCTCTATCGAGACATCTCCTCGTCGACTCCTCGAAAATCGTCATCGCCGGAAGAACTGTCGAGAGGTAGAGGAAAATCCCCGAGGGGCGGCCGTCGAAGTCGATCTCGTACGCGCATGCCGTGTGAATCGTCGAGTTAGTGACAGACGTGAGCCTCAGAGGTAGCCCACTCACAACGGAGTCCCACACCGATCGGTCCGCAAGGCTACGGCTCTCCTGGTGACTCCAGGTCTTGACCCTCCACGAGCCGACTGCAACCTCGAGGAATGCGTTCATAACGAGTGCATCGTTAGTAAGGGAACCCATGCCACCCTCGTTTCGACTTCTGTACGATAACCGTCCGCGTCACTCGTCCCTTTGCTGTCATCCCGACCGCAACAGGAGCCCGCCAAATCTTACGCCCCCCCGAACCAATCGAAACGCCTCGTCGCACGGCCATTTCTACGATTTTGCGCGCACTAGCCGGCCCAAAGAATACCGATTTTCCTCTCGGGTCGGCCGCCGACGCGATGCGATGCTCGTTCGTGCCCCTCAGGTGCTTGTTCAACGCCCCCTGGGCGATATCACACGCTGGCCCGGCCGCGTTGTGGACGAGCTGATCGGCCTGCGCGGGATCAGCGGTGACGTAGTACGTGTGCTCACCCGCGACATGCAGGTTGTGCACCGTCTGGTCCTGGAACCACCCCAGGTCCGTGGTCTGCACGAGCGTACGCACGGCGCCGTCCGACGCGAGCGTCGTGTCGCCGACGACCAGTTCCCCGGCTGCGACCCACCCGGCGTCACGCACCCAGTACGGGTGGTTGTCGGTCGCGACGACAGCCTCGACGTCGCCGTCGAACCGCAGCGCCACGAGGTGCTTGTCCCCCGTCGACGTCAACGGGGTGATGACCGCCTCGGCCGACGTCTGGCCCGTCTGAGGATCACCAGCCAGGACGAGGTCTCCGACCTGCAGGTCCTCGATGGGCGTCAACGACCCGTCGGCCATCCGTACCAACGTGCCCGGGACGAACGAGCACGCACGACCCGCGACCCGTTTGACCGTGTCGACGACGCGCTTCGCCCGCTGGCCCAGCTTGGCCGACACGGACGTCGCCTTGAAGGCCGCACGGACACCCAGGCCCGCGCCCACGAGCGAGGCCGCGGCCGTGACCCCCATCTCCAGGGCCTTGCCCTTGTTGCCGTTCGCCGCGTACGCGACCGCCGACACCGCGGCCGACGCCGCACCGATCGGCCCGGGGATCATCGAGGCGACCTCCCCGACGGCCGCCACGACACCCAGCACCTTGCCCCAGGCGATCGTCCCGCCCAGGTCCGTGCAGTTCACCGGGTCCGCGTTGCAGTAGTCGTACGCGCCGGCCGACCCACCCGGTACCGGGTCGACCTGCAGGAACCGCCCGATCGCCGGGTGGTACAGCCGCACCCCCATCAGCAGCACGCCCGCCGGCGTGTCCGCCGACCGCTGCGCCGCACCCAGCCACCCGTACCGCGCCGGCGGTGCGTTCGACGACGCCGCGCCGCTCATCGGCACCGGGTTCCCGAACTCGTCGAACGACGACAACCGCAGCGCCGACCACGACGCCGCCGACGCACCGTCGTCCACCGGCAGGGTCCCGACCACGTCGCCGTGCAGGTCCACGATCTGCAGCACCCGCCCGCCCGCGGCACCGGTCTGCACGGCGACCTGCCCGTCAGCGCCCTCGACCCACCGGGTCACCTCGTCGGGGCGGGTCGCGTCCTCCACGATCCACCCCGGCTCGTCGCCGTCGCCGTCGTAGTGCACGACCTGCTCGGTCGAGGCCGCCCACTGGTCGTTCACCCACGCCCACGTGCGCTGCGTCGAGAACCGCTGCAACGGGTCCAGCGTCCACGCGGCCTTCTCGGCGCCCGGCACCTCCTGCGTCGCCACCAGGTCGTTGACGAAGTACCCGGTCGTCGCCACACCGGCGCCGTCGGCCGTCGGCATCGCGGTGGTCCGGCCGAACGCGTCGTACGCCCACGCCTGGCCGTTGCCGCCCGACGTCGACACCAGCCGGTCCGCCGAGTCGTACGTCGACGTCGCGGTGGTCGCTCCGGTGGCCCCGGGGCAGGCCGCCCCCGCCGCCGCGGTGGCCGTCGAGAACGACGTGCGGTTCGAGTGCGCGTCGTAGCCGTACCGGCGCGACGTGCACGGTGCGCCCACCGCGCCGACGTCGTCCACCGAGGCCAGGCGGGCGTACCGGTCGTAGCCGTACGTCCGCTCACCCGTGGTCGACGTGTGGCGCACCCACTGGCCCCGGTGGTTCTCGACGACCGAGTCCTGCCAGATCACCGCGCCGTCGGAGTCACGCGTGTACGTCCGGGACACGGGCACCCGCGCCGCGTCGTACCCGAAGGTCATGGTCACGCCGCCCGGCAGCGTCTGGCGTTCCAGCTGGCCGTCCGGCCCCCACGTGGGTACCACGGCACCACCGACCGAGTCGGTGATCCGCGTGACGTACCCGCGCGGGTCGGCCGTCCGGTCGTACTCGTACCCGCGGGTCGTGCCGATAGAGTCGGTGACCTTCACGGGCTGGCCGTACCGGTCGTACTGCGTCGCGGTCCAGCCGCCCTGCGCGTCGGTGTACTTCACGAGCCGGCCGAGCGCGTCGTACTCCTTGGCGACCGCAGCCGTCGGCGTGCCCGCGGCGTCGACCGTCGCGTTGGCCACGACGTCGCCGGTCTGCGGGTCGTACGTCGTGGTCGTCCGGGCCACCGCCGTACCCGCGCCGGCGCCGCCCGAGATCTCGACCGCCGTGACCCGGTCGGCCGCGTCGACGACCGTCCGCGTCTGCCGCGTCTGGCCGTTGGCGGCCTCGGTCGTGAGGGTCGCGGTGCCGAAACGGTTGTACTCGGTGACCCGCTTCTCGGTGAGCTGGCCCGGCATGCGCGTCGCGTCGTGCCCCGTGACGGCGCCCGCGTAGCGCGTGACGCACGGCTGCCCGGCCCACTCCGGCCGGTTGCGGCACGCGGCGTCGGCCGCCGAGCCGTCGGCGGTGTAGAGCACGGAACGCACCGTGCCGGCGTCGGCTCCGGACGAGCCCGGCTTCGACGACGAGAGCACCCGCCCGCGCACGTCGTAGATCGTCGTCGCACGCAGCGGCGCCGGTCCGTCGGCGTCGACCGTGACGCTCGTCGGCTGCTTGTGCACCCAGCCCGACGTCGGCCCCGTGACCGCCGCGCCCGCCTCCAGCGGGTCGTACCCGTAGGTGGTCAGGGCGCCGTCGAGGAAGTCGGCCGTGCGCACGTCGGCACCCAGGGCGACCGTGCCCGACCGCTCACGCGTCGTGAGCTGCGAGGCGACGACCGTCGCCGGGCGACCCTCGTCGTAGCCGTACCGCGTCGCCGCGTGCGCGGTGACCGTCGCGTTCGGGTCGTTGCCGACCGCGAGCCGCTGGGCGGGGCCACGGGTCGCGTGCACCGCCAGGTCGTCCGGCGTGTAGTACGTCCGGGTGTCCAGGACCTGCGCGATCGTCGCCGACGACCCCGTGATCCCCCACGAGCCGAGCTGTGACGACTCGGGGAGCTTCCCGAGCGCGATCAGCCGGTTGGTCGCGTCGAGGGTCCTGACCACGCGCCCCTTGCCGTCGTACTCGGTCGTGTCGACGAAGCCCTCGACCGGGGCTCCCGCACCGGCCGGCGAGGCCGTGTTGACCTCGTTGCCCGAGGCGTTGAGGTAGTGCACGGTCGCGGCACGGTAGCCGTCACGGCCCGGGACGGACGCCGTCGCGGTCGTCACCGTCGGCGGCTCCTGCGGCGGGAACACCGCCGTCGCGTCCGTGGGGCCGTCCTGCTGCGCCCACGTCGCCAGCGCGGCCGGCCCCAGGTCGTACGGCCCCCCGGCGCCGCGCGTCAGCGGCACGCCGTAGACCACGGTCGTCGTGTTGTCCGGACCGGCCTCGGTCCGCGACCCCGGCACGAGGCTCTCGCGCGTCGCCGTGAGCAGCCGGCCGCCGCCCGCGTCGACCCAGTCGCCGGCGCCCGTGCGCTGCGCACCGCCCGGGCCGTAGGCGTACCGGTAGGGCTTCTCGCCGGGCGCCCCCACCGAAGCCAGACGCCCCGTCGCGTCGTACGTGTACGTGGTGACGAGCGCGGGAGCGATGCGCGGGTCGGACACCTGACGCAGCCGCCCCAGCGAGTCGTAGGAGTAGGCGGCGACCGCCGTGCGCGTGCTCGCCTTGCCCGGCTCCGCGGACCAGAGGTACGCCGCACGCACCTGGTTCGCGACGTCGCCGAACGTCGCGCCCACCGCGGTCGTCGCCGTCGCGTACTCCAGCTCCACGACCTTGCAGCCGGCCGCGGGCACGGCGGCCTCGCAGCCCGACACCCCGGGCTCGCGAGGCGCGATGATGCGCTCGAGCCGGCCCGGCCCCGTCGCCGACGTCGCGTAGACGTACCGCGCCTCGGTCTCCGCGACCGCGCTGGACGACTGCGCGATCGCGTAGTCGCCCGACGACCCCGGGCGCGTGAACAGGCTGAAGGTCCCGTCGAGCTCGGTGAGGCGCCAGCCGTTGCCCTCGGGGCGCAGCGTGAGCGTCTCGGCGCCCGGCTCGGGGAACCACTTCTGCCCGTCGCCGGACGTGAACCAGATCTCGCCGCCGCCCGTCAGGTGGACCGCCGCGACGTCGTCGTAGGGGCGCGACACGTGCGTGTACGCCGTGCCCGACCACTCGTCGGCGGTCCCGAGCGCCCACTCCTTGCCGAACGGCGACCACGTCTCCCGGATCGAGACGTCGTCGAAGTAGACCGGCTTGGCCGTCGACGTGAAGCCGTTGTAGAGCCGCGCGAACGCCTCCGTCGCCGTCGGCGGGATCGTGACGTCGACGCTGACCCGCTCCCACTGGTCCCGCTTGGTCGGCATCGGGGTGCGCGCGCCGACGAGCGGCGGGTTGCTGTACGTGCCGTCCGCGTTGCGCCAGAAGACGTTGATGCCCAGGCCACGGGGGTTGTCGGGCGTGAGCCCGGTGGCCGCGGGGACGTACACCCACGTCGAGACGCGGTACGTGCGTCCCGCCTGCAGTCCGAGCTTGTTCGAGGAGAACGGGCCGGTGTCCGCGTACAGGGAGGCGTACGAGTCGGCGTTGCCCTTCGAGGTGACCTTGAACGACGACGTGCCGGCGTGGAACCGCGTCGTGTCGACCGCGACCGCCGCGGTGTGCTGACCGATGTCGGTCACCGCCCGCGCCTCGCGCATCGTCTCCGGGAGCCGGTCGCCGTGCAGCTGCACACCCGCACGGGACTCGCGCGAGGACGCGGTGCGCACCACCGACAGCCCGAACTCGTCGACGTCGGTGACGGACAGCGTGTGGTCGCCCGTGAGCAGGTTGACGCTGCCCGGGCCGACGTCGGCCGACGCCGCACCGTCGGCGTCGGGGTCGACCGTGAGGGTCACCCACTGCGTCTCCTGCGGAGCGGTCCCGGCGGCTGACGCCGACACCAGCGCGCGGACCTGCACCGGCCCGCCCTCGTGCCCCAGCGTCGCGCCGACGTCCCACGTCGTGTACGCGTCACCGGTGGGGAGCGCCTGCCACGTCGTGGTCCACACCCGGCCGTCCGACGTGCTGAGGTCACCGACCGGCACCGCGGCGCGCGTCGTCGAGTCCGGGCCTCGGCGCCACTCGTAGCTGACGTAGGCGTAGCCGTCCGCCGCCTGCACGCGGATCGGCACCCGCCGCACGACCCGCGCCCCCTCCTCGGGGGCCACCACCCCGGCCAGCCCGACGTTGAAGGCGTACTTGCGCACCGGGGACGCGTTCCCCGCCCGGTCGACCGCCCTGACCTGCAGGACGTGCCGCCCGGCGGTCGCGGGCGTGACGGTGAGCGACTGGGCGGTGCCCCCGACCGCGGCCACCTTCTGGTTCGGGTCGGGCGCCTTGTCGAGCGCCCACTGGTACTCGACGATCGAGGCGTCGGCCGCGGACGGTGCCAGACGGAACACGCCCGCGGTGCCCGGTGCGCGCCGCCACCTGTTGTCGTCGGGGTAGTCGGTGGAGGTCACGAGCGGCGCGGTGGGTGCCGTCGTGTCCACGCCGAACGTGAACCTGGCGGACGGCGCGCTCTCGTGCTTCCAGTCGCTGCCGCCGACCATGAAGAAGTACGTCTCCTGGTCGACGAGAGTCCCGGCGGGCACGTCCTTGTAGGCCTGCGCGCCCGAGGTCACGAAGCCCGAGTTGCGGCCGTTGCCCCACCCCCACACGTGCGTGCCGGCGCCGCGGAAGAGGTAGAAGTTCGCGTCGACGTTCTCGCCGTCGGGGTCGCTGACCGTCGCGGAGAGCCGCGGGGTGAGCGTGTTCGTCCAGTAGACGCCGTTGTACGCGGTCGCGTTGCGGGGCGACACGTTGAGCCCCGTCGGCACGTTCGGCGTCGAGTTGTACGTGACCCACACCGACGGGATGTACGCACCGTTGTTCGCCTGGTAGACGCGCTTCCAGCCGTAGTTGTCGCGCTCGTTCTCGGCCTTGATGCCGACGTACCCCTCCTGGCCGCCGCCCGCGGCCCAGTCGCGGGCCATCGACGTGATGTCGGCGTTGATCCAGCCGTCGTCGCACGACGCCGAGTAGCCCCGCGTCTCGGACGACGTGGAGTAGTGGCCGCCCCAGCCTGGCTGGTTGTTCCACGTCGACCCCGGGCCCGCCGCGTACGTGGACCACACCTGCCAGTTGCGGGGCTGGCAGGACCACGAGTGGAACGCGAACAGCTCGAGCCGCGCGGCCAGGACGTTCCGTCCCGCGATGTGGCCGGTCGGGAAGTGGATGAACGAGCGGGCGACGTGCGCGCCGCCGTCGTACGTCCCGATCGACATGTCGGCATGGCCCGAGCGGTCGTTCGAGTAGCCGGACAGGACGTACGTGTCGAAGCCCCAGTTGAAGTTCACGTCCGGGTCCACGACGACGGGGAACTGCGTCGCGGGGTCCTGCAGGAAGGCGTCCTGCGGCGCGAGCGCGACCTCGAGCGCACCGTCCGCGGCCGGCTCGACCTCCCGCTCCACCTCGACCGTCCCCGCGGCGGGCGGCTCGACGCCGTCCCCGACGACCGGGACGGACGGCACGTCCGCACCGGGGTCGAGGCGCGCGGTCGACGAGCCGGCCGGCTCGTGGTCGGGCGTCATGACCCACGCCGGCATCGGCGACAGCACGGGCGCGTCCGCCTGCTCCGCCGGCCTGTCCTCCGTCACGGGGTAGGCGCGGTCCTGGTCGGCCTCGGCGTCCCACATCAGCGGCACGGCAGACGTCGCCAGGACGTCCTCGCCGCGGACGACCTGGAGGCCGCCGTCGTCCGCCGCCGTGACCCGCGCGTCCCCGCTCGCCGTGACCGTCAGCGGCAGGTCGGGACGCGTGCCCGGCTCCGGACGCTCGTCGATGACGAAGAACTGCTCGAAGCCCGTGCTGGTGGCCTCGAGGACGAGGTCGACGCCCGGGCGGACGTCGGCGTAGACGGCGCGACGCCCCTGCAGCTCGGGCTCCGGGAGCGGGCCCTCCCAGCGGACCGCCGTGCGGGTCCCCGTCGCGGGGTCCGTCATGGCGACGAGGTCCACGCCGTCGGCGGCGTCG
Organism: Cellulomonas iranensis NBRC 101100 = JCM 18110; assembly: GCF_001552375.1. Taxonomy (GTDB): domain Bacteria; phylum Actinomycetota; class Actinomycetes; order Actinomycetales; family Cellulomonadaceae; genus Cellulomonas; species Cellulomonas iranensis. The sequence goes on from NZ_BCRB01000026.1 coordinate 24,226, forward strand.
GACGCTCCCGCGAAGGTCAGGTCACCGCTCTGCGCGACCGGGGCCACGGCACCGTCCTCACCGCGCTCGAGCGTGAGGTCGACCGCCGCCCAGTCCGCCTCCTGCGTCCCGTCGCCGCCGGTGCGGACCCACACCGGGCCGGAACCGTGGCCCGCGGCTCGCGTGCCGTCCGGGAGCACGAAGACCGAGCCGTACTCGGTGCGCTCGGCGAGGACCTCCACCGGGGCGTCCTCGAGCCGCGCGACCGCCGCGGCCGTGGCGGCGTCCGGAGCGGTCAGCGGTGCCGACGTCTCCGACGTCGCCGCGGGCGCGGGGCCGGGCGACGCCGGCTCCGGCGGCTGCGCCGCGACAGGAGCCGCTCCGGAGACGACGAACACCGCGGCGACGGCGAACGCGGTCACCGGGACGTGGGCCGTCCAGGACGCGGGCACGCCGAACGAGGTCAGCAGACCGGCCATGCGCACATCTCTTCCACGCACACCGGTCGCCCTCGCCAGGCCCCGGCCCCCCGTCGCGAACGCCTCGCGACCAGCCGCGACGTCGCGGCTGGCGGCAACCTAGCGGCACCCCGGGGGACCGCGGGCGGGAACGGGAGGACGACGTCGCGCGCGTCATCCGAACGGCCCAACGCAGCGCGCGGCGCGGGCGGTCGGCGCGGGGCACCGGCGCCTCTGGGACACTGGCGCCATGCCGCTCGACGACGCCCCCGCGCCCCGCGTCCCCCTCGCCGACGTCACGCCGGCCATCGCCCTCGGCCCGCTCGACGGCCGCTACCGGCCGACGGTCGCGCCGCTGGTCGACCACCTGTCGGAGGCCGCGCTGAACCGCGCGCGCGTCGAGGTCGAGGTCGAGTGGGTCATCCACCTGACGTCGCACGCCGTGGTCCCGGGCGCCCCCGAGCTCGCGCCCGACGAGCAGCGGTACCTGCGGGACGTCGTCGCGACGTTCGGCGCCGCGGAGGTCGCCGAGCTCGCGGAGATCGAGCGCACGACGGTCCACGACGTCAAGGCCGTCGAGTACTTCCTCAAGCGGCGCATCGCCGCGGCTCCGGACGCGCTGCGCGCGGACACCGTGCTGCCGCAGGTCAACGAGCTCGTGCACTTCGCCCTGACCAGCGAGGACGTCAACAACCTGTCGTACGCGCTCATGGTGCGCGGCGCGGTCCGCGAGGTCTGGTTCCCGGCCGCGGTCGCGCTGACGGACGAGGTCGCGGCGCTCGCCGTCGAGCACGCCGAGGTGCCGATGCTCGCGCTCACGCACGGCCAGCCGGCGACGCCGACGACGCTCGGCAAGGAGATCGCGGTGCTCGCGCACCGCCTGCGCCGCCAGCTGCGCCGCATCGAGGGCGACGAGTACCTCGGCAAGCTCAACGGCGCGACCGGCACGTACGGCGCGCACCTCGCGGCCGTGCCGGACGCGGACTGGCAGGTCGTCTCGCGCACGTTCGTCGAGCACCTGGGCCTGACGTGGAACCCGCTGACCACGCAGATCGAGTCGCACGACTGGCAGGCCGAGCTGTACTCCGACGTCGCGCGCTTCAACCGTGTGCTGCACAACCTCGCGACCGACGTGTGGACGTACATCAGCCGGGGCGTGTTCACGCAGATCCCCGTCGCGGGGGCCACGGGCTCGTCGACGATGCCGCACAAGGTCAACCCGATCCGGTTCGAGAACGCCGAGGCGAACCTCGAGATCTCGTCGGCGCTGCTCGACACGCTGGCCTCGACGCTCGTCACGAGCCGCCTGCAGCGCGACCTCACGGACTCCACGACGCAGCGCAACATCGGCCCGGCGTTCGGGCACTCGCTGCTCGCGATCGACAACGTGCGCCGCGGCCTGCGGGCGCTCGCGGTGGACCGCGCGATGCTCGAGCGCGAGCTCGACGCGAACTGGGAGGTGCTGGGCGAGGCCGTGCAGTCGGCCATGCGCGCGGCGTCGGTCGCGGGGGTCCCCGGCATGGAGAACCCGTACGAGCGCCTCAAGGAGCTGACGCGCGGCCACCGCCTCACGGCGCAGGACATGCGGGCCTTCGTGGACGGTCTCGGGCTGCCCGCGGACGTCACCGAGCGGCTGCGTGTCATGTCCCCGGCGGCGTACACCGGGATGGCGGCACGACTCGTCGCCCACCTGGGGTAGCCGGGCCGCCCGGTCTGTCCGGTTCGGGGTCGGATCGTCCCTCGTCTGCGTCACCCGTTCGGATCATTTCTCACCTGTCAGTGGGAGCGATCCCCGTCGAGGCGCTTCGACACCTGGACATCCGCCCGGGATGGGCGCCAGAATCGTCGCCGTCGTCGGAATCCTCCCCTTCATCCGATCCGGCAAGGAAGCCCTCCCGTGACTCTCATGCAGAAGGCGATCACCCCGTCGCTGACGCAGGCGCACCTCACGCAGGGCCACGACCGCATCGCCGGTTACGTGGTCCGCGCGGAGGACGTGGCGTTCGCGACGACCCCGGCCCAGCTCTTCGAGGTGCACGGTCTCGGCTACCCCGGGTCGCCGTTCAGCCCGTACGACCGATCCATCGACATCCTGCGGTTCGAGTCGTCGCCCCAGCTGCAGTACCGCGACGTCCCGGGCTACATCGTCCCGCTGTGGTGGCTGCGCCACTCGCGCATCCCCCCGGGCGCGGAGCTGATCCGCGTGCACGACGACGGCACGTCGACGCTGCTCGCGCGGTACGGCGACGTCGGCACGGGCTGGACCGTCACGCAGCTCGGCGCACCCCGCCCCTCGCTCGCGTCGCTGTCGCGGTGCGTCGGCCCGGTCGCCAAGTGGCACGGCGCGTACCTCGAGGCCGACGTGGTCGACGGCGGGCACACGGTCGTGCTGGCGCTCGCCAACCCGCCGCTCGCCGAGACGGGGTTCCACCAGTCGCCGTCGGGCCGGTGGTACCGCCGGGTCGCGCGCGAGGACGTCACCGAGCTGTTCGAGCTCGACCTGACGGCCCGGTGGAACGGCCTGTCGGTCCGGGTGGTCGACCAGTGGCAGGACGCGCAGCGGTACGTCGTCGCGCGGATCTCGCACCTGGGCGACGACATCGAGCGCGCGGAGCGGCTGCACCTCGAGCGCGTCGAGGCGGGCGTGTACGAGGCGATCGTCTACGCGGCCGAGCTCACCGACATTCAGACCAACCAGGTCGTCCCGCACACGTGGGCACCCGGGCCGGCGGCGCAGCAGCGGCACTGGGCTCACTCGTGACCTCGGGAACGCGTGAGAACTGGTCCGCGAAACCCCGGACACGGGGCACTCCGCTCCACTAGCATCCATGACATACCGGCACGAACCCGTGCGGCGCTGTGCCCAGCGCCCCGGTCACGGTCAGCGCGACGCCGCCTGACCCCCCAGACCGCACCGGGCCTGGTCCTCCCCCCCGACCAGGCCCGGTGCGCTTTTTGCACGCAGCCGGGCTGGCGTCCGCGGCGCCGCACGACGTCACGCAGCCGCACGACGCGGAACGCGGTGACGCGCGGCACGACCGCACGACGCGCGCGGCACGACGCTCGTGCGCGAGCGTCAGCCGCGGGTCGGCACGACCGCGGGAACCTCGATGGCGGCCAGCTCGGCCAGGGCACGCGCGTAACCCGCGGCGTCGCCCGCCCGCGCCGCGGCCCGCGCCGCGACCGTGGGCCCGTGCAGCTGCGCGCGGGCCCGGCGCCGCAGCGAGCGGGCGTGCGCGTCGTCCGGGCTCGCGTCCGGCAGCGCGTCGAGGGCCGCCTCGAGCCCGCCGAGCACGCGCGTGCGCTCCGCGACGACCGCCGGGTCCCACTCGCGGACGCGCCGGTCCGCCTCGAAGTCGTCGGCGGCCCGCTCGACGACGTCGCGCGCGTGCTGCAGCGCCGCGTGCTCGGCCGGAGCGTGCTCCGCGACGGACTGCAACGACACCAGCGCGACGCCCGGCAGGGTCCGCACGTCGGGGTCGACGTCGTGCCGCAGCGCCAGGTCGACCACGGTCAGCGGCCGCTGCGCGGTGCGCCGCACCGCGGCGAGCGCCTCGACCCCCAGCACGGCACCCGCCGCGCCCGAGCACGCGACCACCAGGTCCGCCTGCGCGACCTCCGCCAGCAGGTCGGCACCCGCCGGCAGCGCCGTGACGCCGCGCTGCGCCGCGAACTGCCCGGCACGTCCGCTGGGCGAGAACACACGCACGTCGCGCACGCCGCGCGCCTTGAGCGCCGCGAGGCTCGCACCCGCGTACGAGCCGGTGCCGATGAGCACGCACCGCACGGCCTGCCAGTCGGCCCCGTCCGGTGCCTCCGCCGCCGTCTCGGGCGCGCCCGGCCCGTCGACGGCCGGCACGGCGGCGCCCGTCGCCCCGCCGCGCGGCAGCGTGCGCGCCGCCAGGTCGAGCGCGACACCCACCACCGACCGTCCCGTCGACCCGAGCCCCGTCGCGGCCTCGACCGCGCGCGACGCACGGGACGCGGCCTGGAACAGGGCCTCGAGCGTCGACGTCGTCGTGCCGTCGCGGCGTGCGGTGGTGAGCGCGCGGCGCACCTGCCCGGCGATCTCCCGCTCCCCCACGACCATCGACTCGAGCCCCGACGCGACGGCGAACAGGTGCTCGCTCGCGTCGCCGCCCACCAGGGGACGCAGGTGCTCGACCACGGCGTCGGGCGCGTAGCCGGAGCGCGCGGCCACGGCCTTCGCGACGGCGCGGCGGGCGCGCGGCGTGTGCGCGGTGTCGTCGACGTCCAGGTACAGCTCGAACCGGTTGCACGTCGCGAGCACGACGGCACCGGTCACGGCGGGGGTCGCGGCGACCACCTCCCGGCCGACTGCCTGGACGTCGGACTGCAGACGCTCGAGGACGGCGAGGTCGAGGTCGTGGTGGCTCGCGACGAGGGACAGGAGCACCACGGGGCCCGATTCAATCATCCCGGGAAAAGTCCGGCACAATCGACGGCGTGAGTCTTGCCCCACACCATCCCCTCGTCGACGGCCGCACCACGGATTCCGCGCTCGTGCGCGCCTATTCCGGGACGCGTCCGGAACGGCTGCCGGTGTGGTTCATGCGCCAGGCCGGCCGGTCGCTGCCGGAGTACCGCGAGTCCCGCGCGGGCGTCGCGATGCTCGACGCGTGCCTCGACCCGGACCTGGCTGCCGAGATCACGCTGCAGCCCGTGCGTCGCCACGGCGTCGACGCCGCCGTGTTCTTCTCGGACATCGTCGTGCCGCTCAAGCTCGTGGGCGTCGACGTCGAGATCGTGCCCGGCACCGGCCCCGTCATGGGCTCGCCCGTGCGCACGCTCGACGACGTCGAGCGGCTGCGCGACCTGGGCCCGCTCGACGCCGCACGCCTCGCGCCCGTCGCCGAGGGCGTGGCCCGCACGGTCGCGGCGCTCGGCGGCACGCCGCTCGTCGGCTTCGCGGGCGCGCCGTTCACGCTCGCCGCGTACCTCGTCGAGGGTGGTCCGTCGCGCGACCACCTCGCCGCACGGCGCCTCATGCACGCCGACCCCGCGGCCTGGTCGGCGCTCATGGCGTGGGCCGCCGAGATGTCGGGCGCGTTCCTCGAGGCGCAGGTGCTCGCCGGCGCGAGCGCGGGGCAGCTCTTCGACTCCTGGGCCGGCGCGCTGTCGCTCGCGGACTACACCGCGCACTGCGCGCCCGCGTCGGCGCAGGTGCTGACGCGGGTCCGCGCCCTGGGCGTGCGCACGGTGCACTTCGGCGTCGCGACGGGCGAGCTGCTGGTCGCGATGCGCGACGCGGGAGCCGACGTCATGGGCGTCGACTACCGCGTGCCGCTCGACGAGGCGTCGCGCCGCCTGGGCGGCGGGACCCCGCTGCAGGGCAACGTCGACCCCGCGCTGCTCGCGGCGCCGTGGGACGTGCTCGAGGCGCACGTGCGCGACGTCGTGCGGCGCGGGCGGTCCGCCCCCGGGCACGTCGTGAACCTGGGGCACGGCGTGCCACCCGAGACGGACCCGACGGTCCTGACGCGCCTGGTCGAGCTGGTCCACGCGCCGTGACCGACGCCGCCGCCACCGCGCCCGGGACCGACGCGACGCCGCCCGAGGCCGGGTCCGCGCCCGCCTGGGAGGCGGTCGTGGTCGGGGCCGGCGTCGCGGGCCTGGTGGCGGCGCGCGAGCTCGTGCACGCGGGCCTGCGCACGCTCGTGATCGACGAGCGGGACGCACCCGGCGGGGTCGTGCGGGCGCACGAGGTCGCGGGGCTGACGCTCGACGCGGGCGCCGAGTCGTACGCGACGCGGAACGGCTCGGTGGCGGCGCTGCTGGCCGGCCTGGGCCTCGCGGACGACGTCGTCGCACCGCAGCCGCGCGGCGCGTGGGTGCACCTGACCAGCGGCGACGGCCCGCTGCCGCGCACGGGGCTGCTCGGCGTCCCCGCGCACCCGTGGGCGCCCGACGTGCGGCGCACGCTCGGCACGCCGGGTGCGCTGCGGGCACTGCTCGACCTCGTGCTGCCGGCGCGCGTGGGCGCGCGCGAGACGACCCTCGGCGGGCTGGTGCGGGCGCGCATGGGTGCCGCGGTGGTCGACCGGCTCGTGCACCCGGTGGTGGGTGGCGTGCACGCGGCCGACCCCGACGACCTCGCGGTCGACACCGCCGCGCCCGGGCTGCGCGAGGCGGCCGCGGCGGAGCGCGGGTCGCTCGCGCGCGGCGTGCGACGGCTGCGCGCGGCCGCCCCGGCGGGCACCGCGGTCGAGGGCGTCGCGGGTGGTCTGCACCGGCTGGTGGACGCGCTCGTCGCGGACGTCACCGCGCACGGCGGCGTGGTCCTGACCCGCACGAGCGCGGCGTCGGTCGAGCGCGCGGAGGACGGCACGCTCGTCGTCGGCACGCAGGACCGGCACAAGCCGCCGCGCCCGGCGCGCGAGCTGCGCACGGCGCGGCTGGTGGTCGCCGCACCGGGTGCGGCACGCCTGCTCGACGGGCTGGACGGCACGTCCCTGGGCGACGTGCAGCTCGACGCCGGCGCGCCCGTGACGCTCGTGACGCTCGTGCTCGACGCGCCCGTGCTCGACGCGGCGCCGCGCGGCACGGGCGTGCTGGTGGGGCCGGGGGTCGACGACGTCCGCGCGAAGGCGCTCACGCACGCGACGGCCAAGTGGGGCTGGGCCGCGGAGTCGGCGGGCCCGGGTCGGCACGTCGTGCGGCTGTCGTACGGGCGCGCGGCCGGGGCGGGCGCCGACCCCGGCGCCGACCACGACGCGAGCGCCGCCCCGGCGGACCTGCCGACGGGCGACGCGCTGGTCGACCTCGCGCTGCGGGACGCGTCGACCCTGCTGGGCGTGCGTCTCGACCGCGGCGCGCTCGCCGGGTCGGCGGTGGTGCGGTGGACGCAGTCGCTGCCGCGCCCGAGCACCGCGCACCGGGAGGCCGTGGCGGCGGTCCGGGCGGCGGTCGCGGGCCTGCCGGGGGTCGCGGTGTGCGGCGCCTGGGCGGCCGGCAACGGCTTGGCGTCGGTCGTGCCGGACGCGCGGGCGGCCGCGCGCTCGCTGGTGGCGGGCGACGCACCCGCCTGACGCCGGGCGGTCGCGGACGCATTTTCGCCAGGGATCTGACGACCTGTCAGAAATACTCACAGGAATGTCGTGCGTCACATTCTGCCGACGCCCGACGCACCGACCTGACGCATTGTCAGAACGATCCGGCAGACGCATTTCGCGGCCACCTGGACCTTCGCCCCTGTTTCGACATCCGCGCACCCGCGGACGACACTGGACACATGCCCCAGGACGTCCGGATCGGCACGCGCGCGAGCGCCCTGGCCCTCACGCAGACGGGCCACGTGGCCGACGCGCTCGCCGCGCTCGGCGACCTCGCGGTCGACACCGTGCGCGTGCGCACGGAGGGCGACCGCACCCGCGCGTCGCTCGCGAGCCTGGGCGGCACGGGCGTGTTCGTGACCGCGCTGCGCGACGCGCTGCTCGACGGCCGCTGCGACGTCGCGGTCCACTCGCTCAAGGACCTGCCCACGGGCCCGGCCGACGGCCTCGTGATCGCCGCGGTGCCCGAGCGCGCCGACGCACGCGACGCGCTGTGCGCGCGCGACGGGCTCACGCTCGCGACGCTGCCCGCCGGTGCCCGCGTCGGCACGGGCTCGCCGCGGCGGGCCGCCCAGCTGCGCGCGCTGCGCCCCGACCTCGACGTCGTCGACATCCGCGGCAACGTCGGCACCCGCCTGGGCCGCGTGCGCGGGCTCGACCCGACCACCGTCGCCACCGGCGACCACGGCGCGGCACCGCACCCGGGCGTCGGCACCGACGCGCCGCGCGGCGACCTCGACGCGGTCGTGCTGGCCGCCGCGGGGCTCGGCCGCCTCGGGCGGCTCGACGCCGTGACCGAGTGGTTCGACCCCGCCGTGCTGGCCCCGGCCCCCGGGCAGGGTGCCCTCGCGGTCGAGGTGCGCACCACCGACGCCGAGGCGGCCACGCCGCTCGCGGACGCGCTGCGCGCGCTCGACCATGCCCCGACCCGCCGCGCGGTCGTCGCCGAGCGTGCCGTGCTCGCCCGCCTCGAGGCCGGGTGCGCCGCCCCGATCGGCGCGTGGGGGCGGCTCGACGACGCGACGGGCGAGCTCGTGCTCGACGCGGTCGTCGCGGCGGTCGACGGCGCACGCGTGCTGCGGCTGGGCGCCCGGGGTCCGGGCGACGACGACGCCGCTGCCGACCGCCTGGGCCGCCGGCTCGCCGAGGACCTGCTCGACGCGGGCGCGGCCGACCTCGCACCTCTCGGACCGGTGCGATGACGCCCGGCGCCGCCGGCGCGTTCGACGGGTCCACGTCCGACGCCGCACCGCGCCACGTCGCGACACCCGACGAGACCACGTCCGACGCCGCCGCGCCCGACAGCACCACGCCCGAGGCCGCGACCCCCGACGGCACGACGTCCGAGCGGCCCGCGAGCGCACGCCGCCCCTCGCCGGAGCTCGCGGGGTGGCGCGTGCTGGTGCCACAGCCTCCGCTCGAGGCGGGCACGGGACCGGGCCGCACGAGCCCGGCGGCGGTCGCCCTGGCGACGGCCGGAGCCGAGCCGCTCGTCGTGCCGCTCGTCCGCACGCTGCCCGTCGACGACCTCACGCCGCTCGACGACGCGCTGCTCGCGCTCGGTGCGGGCTGGTACGGGTGGCTCGCCGTCACGAGCCAGGCGGCGGTCGCCGTGCTCGCCGAGCGTGCCGCGGCGCACGACGACGGTCTGGCGGCGGTCGTCGCACGCGCGGGCGTGCGCGTCGCGGCCGTCGGCCCGGGCACGGCGCGCGCGCTCGAGGCCCTGGGCGTGCCCGTCGACGTCGTCCCGCCCGTGCGCTCGACGGCCGTCGACCTCGTCGCGGCGCTCGTGGCGCTCCCGGACCCGGGCGCCTCCCACGTCGACCCCGCGACCGGTCGCTCGGCCGTCACCGTCGACGCGACCGATGACGGGTTCGCGGCGCTGGGCGACCGGCGGCGCGGGGGGACGGCGGACGCGGGCGACGAGGACCTGGGACCGGCCGGTGGGGCGGACGTGCGCGAGCTGCGCCCGGCCGCGCGGCGGACCGACGACGTCGTGGCCCGGCGCGTGCTGTTCCCCCGCGGGGACCTCGCCGCGCCGACGTTCGCCGACGGGCTCACCGAGGCCGGCTGGCACGTCGACGACCTCGTCGTCTACCGCACGGTCCCCGCCGGTCCGCCGGACCCCGACGTCGCGCGGGCGTGGCACGCCGGCGACGTGCACGCCGCGCTGCTCACGTCGGCCAGCACGGTGCGCGCGCTGCTCGACCACCTCGGGCCCCCGCCGCCCGCGACGCTCGTCGTCGTCATCGGCCCCAGCACCGAAGCCGAGGCCCGGCGCCTGGGGCTGCGCGTCGACGCGGTCGCGGAGCGGCAGACCCTCGCCGGGCTCGTCGCGGCGCTCACCGACGTCGTCACGCGCACCGGCGCTGCGCCCGGCGCACCCGCACCCGACGCCCCCGCCCCTGCCCCGTCGGTCACCCCTGCACCCGCCCCGTCCGCACCCCCCACCCCCGCGGAGGACCCCGCATGACCACCCCCTCACCCGGCCGGCTGCGCCCGCGCCGCCTGCGCCGCACGCCCGCCCTGCGCCGCCTCGCCGCCCAGACGCGCCTGCACCCGGCCGACCTCGTGCTGCCGGTGTTCGTGCGCGAGGGCCTCGACGCGCCCCGCCCGCTCGGCTCGATGCCGGGCGTGCTGCAGCACACGCGCGACTCGCTGCGGCAGGAGGCCGCGCGCGCGGTCGAGGCCGGGCTCGGCGGGATCATGCTGTTCGGCGTGCCGGCGCACCGCGACGCGACGGGCACGGGCGCGACCGACCCCGACGGGATCCTCAACGTCGCCGTGGCCGACGTGGTCGCGGAGGTCGGCGACGACCTCGTGGTGCAGGCCGACCTGTGCCTCGACGAGTTCACCGACCACGGCCACTGCGGCGTGCTCACCCCGAGCGGCGCGGTCGACAACGACGCGACGCTCGAGCGGTACGCGGCGATGGCCGTCGCGCAGGCCGAGGCGGGCGCCCACCTGGTCGGGCTCAGCGGCATGATGGACGGCCAGACGGGTGTCGTCCGGGACGCGCTCGACGCGGCCGGCCACACCGACGTCGCCGTGCTCGCGTACGCCGCGAAGTACGCGTCGGCGTTCTACGGGCCGTTCCGCGAGGCGGTCGAGTCGCAGCTCGACGGCGACCGCCGCAGCTACCAGATGGACCCGGCGAACCGCCGGGAGGCCGCGCGCGAGGTCGCGATCGACGTGGCCGAGGGCGCGGACGTCGTCATGGTGAAGCCCGCGATGTCGTACCTCGACGTGCTCGCCGACGTCGCCGCGACGTCACCGGTGCCCGTCTGGGCGTACCAGGTGTCGGGCGAGTACGCGATGATCGAGGCCGCGGCCGCGCAGGGGTGGATCACCCGCAGGGGTGCCATCACCGAGTCGGTGCTCAGCATCCGCCGCGCGGGCGCCGATGCGATCCTGACCTACTGGGCGACGGAGCTGGCCGGGTGGCTGGCGGAGGAGCGGTGATGACGCAGGTGGACGACGTCGCGGGTGCAGCCGGCCCCGTGGACGGCCCGGCGTGGACGGGCAGCAGCACCGCGGCGTTCGAGCACGCGACCGCCGTCATCCCGGGCGGCGTGAACTCCCCCGTGCGGGCGTACGGCTCGGTGGGCGGCACGCCCCGGTTCCTCGCGTCGGCGGCGGGCGCGCACGTGACCGACGTCGACGGGCGCACGTACGTCGACCTCGTCGGGTCGTGGGGCCCGGCGCTGCTGGGCCACGCGCACCCCGAGGTCGTCGACGCCGTGCAGCGCGCGGCCGCGCGGGGCCTGGGCTTCGGCGCGCCGACGACGACCGAGGTCGAGCTGGTCGACGAGGTGCGCGCACGCGTGCCCGCGGCCGAGCGGGTGCGTCTGGTGTCGACGGGCACCGAGGCGACCATGACCGCGCTGCGGCTGGCGCGCGCGTGGACGGGCCGCGACAAGGTCGTGAAGTTCGCGGGCTGCTACCACGGGCACGTCGACGCGCTGCTCGCGCAGGCGGGGTCGGGCGTCGCGACGCTCGCGCTGCCCGGGTCCGCGGGCGTCACGGCGGCCGTCGCGGCCGAGACGATCGTCGTGCCGTACAACGACCTGGACGCGCTGCGCACGGCGTTCGCCGAGCACGGCGGCTCGATCGCCGCGGTCATCACCGAGGCGGCGCCCGCCAACATGGGCGTCGTCCCGCCGCTGCCCGGGTTCAACCGCGAGCTGCGGCGCCTGACGTCGGAGCACGGCGCGCTGCTCGTGCAGGACGAGGTGCTCACGGGCTTCCGCGTGGGTCCGGCCGGGTGGTGGGGCCTCGAGGGCGCCGCCGAGCAGTGGGCGCCCGACCTGCTGACGTTCGGCAAGGTGATCGGCGGCGGGCTGCCCGTCGCCGCGGTCGGCGGTCGCGCGGACGTCATGGACCAGCTCGCGCCGCTCGGGCCCGTGTACCAGGCGGGCACGCTGTCGGGGAACCCGGTCGCGACGGCCGCGGGGCTGGCGACGCTCCGGCTCGCGGACGGCGACGTGTACGCGCGCGTCGACGCGGCGGCCGCGCGGCTGCGACGCGAGGTCTCGGGCGCGCTCGTGCAGGCCGGCGTGCCGCACGCGATCCAGTGGGCGGGCAGCCTGTTCAGCATCGTGTTCGGCGAGCGCGCCGCCGCCGAGGGCGCGCGCGACTACGCGGGCGTGCAGGCGTCCGAGCACTGGCGGTACGCGCCGTTCTTCCACGCGCTGCTCGACGCGGGCGTGCTCGCGCCGCCGTCGGCGTTCGAGGCGTGGTTCTTGTCCGCGGCGCACGACGACGAGGTGCTGGACCGCGTGGTCGAGGCGCTGCCGGGTGCGGCGCGCGCCGCCGCGGAGGCCACGCGTCCCGAGTGACGCGGACGCGGGCGGCCCGGGATCCGGGCCGCCCGCGCGCGGGTGGCAGGGCCGGCCCGGCTCCGGACAGGTGCGCCGGGCCGGCCCTCCACCGTTCGAGGGTGCCGCGTCAGGCGCGCGGCGCGACCGGAGAGGCCGACTCCGCGTCGACGGCCTGCGGGGCGTGCGACGACGTGCCGGGCGCGTCCGCGTCCTCCGCCGGCCCGTGGGCCGTCGTCGCGGCGCCGCGCCCGGCTGCGAGGTCGAGGCGGTAGGCGCGGACCGACCACGTCACGGCCGCGACCCACACGAGCGCGATGGCCGCGAGCACGAGCCCCTCGGTGGGGGTGTCACCGACGCCGACCCAGTCGGAGCGCAGCAGCGTGCGGGTGTTGGTGAGCACGATGACGCCGCCGACAGCCGAGCCGAGCACGCGGCCGGGGACCTTGCGCACGAGCCACGCGGCGAAGGGCGCCGCGATCAACCCGCCGATGAGCAGCGCGGCGACCCACGTGAAGTCGATGCCCTGCGAGCCGAGCGAGAACAGGAAGCCGAGGCTCGCGGCGAGCGCGACGAGGAACTCGGACGTGTCGATCGAGCCGACGACCTTGCGGGGCTCGAGCCGCCCGGACGCGAGCAGCGCGGGCGTGCCGACGGGGCCCCAGCCGCCACCGCCCGTGGCGTCGACGAACCCGGCGAACACGCCGAGCGGCGCGAGGAACCGCTTGCGCAGCGGCAGGTGCTGGCGGTCGGTGCGCAGGCCCTTGAGCGTGAAACGCACGAGCAGGTAGACGCCGAGCGCGAGCAGCAGCAGGGACATCACGGGCTTGGCGGCGTCGGTCGAGAGGTTCGACAGGAACGTCGCACCGGCGAACGCGCCGACGGCGCCGGGGACGCCGATGCGCAGGACGACCTTCCAGTCGACGTTGCCGAACCGCCAGTGCGAGACGCCGGACGCGAGCGTCGTGCCGATCTCGGCGAGGTGGACGGTGGCGGAGGCCGCGGCCGGGTTGGTGCCGATCGCGAGCAGGAGCGTCGTCGAGGTGACGCCGTAGGCCATGCCGAGGCTGCCGTCGACGAGCTGTGCGGCGAGGCCGACGAGGGCCAGGAGGATCAAGGAGGGCACGGGGACCACCTCGGGGCGGCCGGCGGGGAGGCCGGGAGCGGGTGACGCGCACGGGCGGTTGTCCGTACCTTGCTGATAATTCCGACCTGGTTAGCGGGATTTCAAGGATCGGTCGCATCCTGAGACGCCGTCTCGTGAGCGGACGGCGCGGCGGCACGGCACGGGGCGTAGGGTCGTCCGCCGTGACGACCGCGGGAGTGATCAGGGTCAGCGCCGTGGTGCTGCGGGACGCGACGGGCGCGGTGCTGACGGTGCGCAAGCGCGGCACGTCGCGGTTCATGCTCCCCGGGGGCAAGCCCGAGACCGGCGAGACGCCCGCGCAGACCGCGGTGCGCGAGGTGCAGGAGGAGGTCGGCCTCACGCTGCGCGTCGAGACGCTGCGCCCCCTCGGCGTCCTGCGTGCCGCCGCGGCGAACGAGGACGGGTTCGAGGTCGAGGCCGACGTCTTCGAGCACGCGCTCGACGCGCCCGTCGCGGTCGGCGCCGAGATCGCCGAGCTGCGCTGGCTCGACCCCGACGCCCCGCTGCCGCCCGACCTCGCGCCTCTGCTGCGCGACCGCGTGCTGCCCCTGCTGCAGGCCTCGCCCCGACCCTGACGACGCCGGGCGCCCGGCCCGGGGTTGCCGCGCGACCGTCGGGGGTCGCCGCGCCACCGTCAGCGGTTGGCCGTGCGCCGTCTGAGGTCGCCGCGCCACCGTGACGGGGCGGGCGCGCCCGTCACGGGTTGAGCCAGGCGTCCTCGCGCGCGGCCTGCCGGACCACGAGCTCGGGCAGCTCGCGCTGCACGACGTCGGCGAGCGTGACGCCCTCGAGCACGTCGCGCACGGACGCCCGCAGCGCGACCCAGACGTCGAGCAGCGCGGTCGCCGACCCCTCGTAGGTGAGCCCGGGCGGCCGCACGTCGCGCACCGTGACGAGCGGGCCGTCGACGGCCCGGATGACCTCGGCGAGCGTGATCTCGTCGGCACCACGCGCGAGCCGGTACCCGCCCGCGCGACCGCGGACGCTCGTCACGACGCCGGCCCGGCGCAGGTCCCCGAGGATCCGCTCGAGGAAGCTCGTGGGGATGCCCTGCCCCTCGGCGAGCACCTCGCTCGAGACCGAGTCGTCCGCCGGCCTGCTGGCCAGCTCGGCGCACGCCCGCACCGCATAGTCCGCCTTCGCCGAGACACGCATGGGTCGATCATCCCCTGCGCGGGGCGTCCGCCGGGCGCGAACACGCTTGTGCGTATACCCCCCAGGGGTATGATCGACGCATGTCCACCGAGACGGCACGCGTCACGCACGACACCCCCCACGCCGACCCTCCCGCGGTCGCACCCTCCGCCGACGCCCCCGAGCACGACCACGCGACGCACGGCTACTCGCCCGCCAAGGCCGAGTACCTGCGCCGCCTGCGCCGCATCGAGGGCCAGGTCCGCGGCATCGCCCGCATGGTCGACGAGGACGTCTACTGCATCGACGTCCTCACGCAGGTCGCCGCCGTCACCAAGGCGCTGCAGGCCGTGAGCATCGGCCTCGTCGAGGACCACCTCGGCCACTGCGTCGTCGACGCCGCGCGGCAGTCCCCCGAGGCGGGCGCCGAGAAGGTCCGCGAGGCCTCGGCCGCGATCGCGCGCCTCGTGCGCAGCTGACCCACCCCCGCACCTCGCGTCCGACCCGCCCCGGGTCGCCGCGACACGTCCCGCGGCACGGCCCCCCACCCGGAGCCGCGCCACCCACCCGCCGTCCGCGTCGCCCCGGCCGCCCCCGCCCGCTCGCCCGGGCCCCCGCCGCACCGGACACCCGCACCGAAGGAGCACCACCATGGCCACCACCACGTTCCGCGTCGACGGCATGACCTGCGGCAACTGCGTCAAGCACGTCACCGAGGAGCTCACCGCGCTGCCCGGCGTCACCGACGTCACCGTCGAGCTCGTGACCGGCGGGGCCTCCCCCGTGACCGTCACGTCCGACGCACCGCTCGACGACGCCGCGGTCGCGGCCGCCGTCGAGGAGGCCGGTTACGCCGTCACGCCCACCCGGTCGCTGCTGTGAGCGCGCCCGGGACCGCCCCGGACGGGGTGGGGGCCGCGGGGATCGACCTCGCGGTCGAGGGCATGACCTGCGCGTCCTGCGTCGCGCGCGTCGAGAAGCGGCTCAACCGCGTGCCGGGCGCGACCGCGACGGTGAACCTCGCGCTCGAGACCGCGCACGTCGAGATCGCCCCGACCGACGGCGCCCCCGCGCCGACCGTCGACGACCTCGTGGCCGCCGTGCGCGCTGCGGGGTACGACGCGCACCCGGTCCCCGCGCCCGGCGCGTCGCACCACGGCGCCGCGGCGGACCACGCGGCGCACGACGGCGCCGGCGACCACGGCGCGCACGACGAGATCGAGCACGCGCTGTCGGGCATGCAGCACGCCGGCATGGAGCACGACGCCGACGACGACACGTCCGCCCCCGTCGACGCGCGCGGCGCCGACCTGCGCCGCCGCCTGCGGGTCGCGGCCGTGCTCACCGTCCCCGTGGTCGTGCTGAGCATGGTCCCGGCGACGCAGTTCCGCGGCTGGCAGTGGCTCGTCGCGGCGCTCGCGCTGCCGGTCGCGACGTGGGCGGCGTGGCCGTTCCACCGCGCGGCCGTGCGCGCGGCACGGCACGGGTCGTCGACCATGGACACGCTCGTGTCGATCGGCGTGGTCGCCGCGAGCGCGTGGTCGCTGTGGGCGCTGCTGCTGGGCGGTGCGGGCGAGCTCGGCATGCGCATGACGCCGACGCTCTTCCCGGCCGCGGGTGCGGGCCACGGCACCGCGATGCCCGAGCTGTACTTCGAGGTCGCGGCCGTGGTCGTGACGTTCCTGCTCACCGGCCGGTACGCCGAGCACCGCTCGCGCCGGCGCGCGGGCGACGCGCTGCGCGCGCTGCTGGACCTCGGCGCCAAGGACGTCGCGGTGCTGGTCGACGGGCCCAGGGGCCGCGTCGAGCGACGCGTGCCCGTGGACCGGCTCGCGGTCGGCGACGAGTTCGCGGTGCGCCCGGGCGAGAAGGTCGCGACCGACGGCGTCGTGGTGACGGGGACGAGCGCGGTCGACACGTCGCTGCTCACGGGCGAGCCCGTGCCCGTCGACGTCGGCCCCGGCGACGAGGTCACGGGCGCGACCGTCAACACGTCCGGGCACCTCGTGGTCCGCGCGACGCGCGTCGGCTCCGAGACGCGCCTGGCGCAGATCGGCCGGCTCGTGGCGCGCGCGCAGACCGGCAAGGCGCCCGTGCAGCGGCTCGCCGACCGGATCTCGGCGGTGTTCGTGCCGGTCGTGCTCGTGATCGCGGTCGGCACGCTCGTGGTGTGGCTCGCGACCGGGGGCGGCGTGCAGGCCGCGTTCACGGCGGCCGTCGCGGTGCTGATCATCGCGTGCCCGTGCGCGCTGGGGCTCGCGACGCCCACGGCGCTGCTGGTCGGCACGGGGCGTGGTGCGCAGCTCGGGATCCTCATCAAGGGCCCCGAGATCCTCGAGGAGACGCGGCGCGTCGACACCGTCGTGCTGGACAAGACCGGCACGGTCACGGCCGGGCGCATGGCCCTGGTCGACGTCGTGCCGGCCGCGGGCGAGGACGCCGACGAGGTGCGGCGGCTGGCCGCGGCGGTCGAGCGGCTCGCCGAGCACCCGATCGCGCGCGCGATCGCGGAGGCCGCACCGGAACCGGATCGCCCTGTCACGAGAGCGCGATCCGACAACCCCACCGAGAGCACCGGGCTGGATCGCACTCTCGCGACAGGGGGATCGGGCGTCGGGGTCGGGGCCGACGGGGTCGGGGTCGGCGCCGACGAGGTGCGCGAGTTCCGCGCCGACGCGGGGCGCGGCGTGAGCGGCGTGGTCCGCACCGCGCACAGCGGCGTCGCGCTCGCACGGCGCGTGCTCGTGGGCCGGCGTGGCTGGCTCGAGGAGCAGGGCGTCCGCACCGACGACGTCGCGGCGGCGGTCGACGCGGCCGAGGCCGACGGCGCGACCGCGGTGGTCGCGGCGTGGGACGGCCGGGCGCGCGGCGTGCTGGTGCTGCGCGACCCGGTGAAGCCGACGTCGACCGACGCGGTGCGCGAGCTGCGCGCGCTGGGCCTGCGCCCCGTGCTGCTCACGGGCGACAACCGGGGCGCCGCGCTCGCGACGGCCCGCGCCGTCGGGATCGCCGACGCGGACGTCGTCGCGCAGGTCATGCCGGACGAGAAGGTCGCGGCGGTCGAGCGACTGCAGGCCGGCGGTGCGCGCGTCGCGATGGTCGGCGACGGCGTGAACGACGCCGCGGCGCTCGCGACGGCGGACCTGGGCCTGGCGATGGGCACGGGCACCGACGTCGCGATCGAGGCGGCCGACCTCACGCTCGTGCGCGGCGACCTGGCGTCCGCACCGCAGGCGATCCGGCTGTCGCGGCGCACGCTGCGGGTGATCCGGCAGAACCTGTTCTGGGCGTTCGCGTACAACGTCGCGGCGATCCCGCTCGCGGCGCTGGGCCTGCTCAACCCGATGATCGCGGGTGCGGCGATGGCGTTCTCGTCGGTGCTGGTGGTGTCGAACTCGCTGCGGCTGCGTCGCTTCGCGTGACGTCCACGGCGAGACGTCCCGCGTGACTGACGCGGTGTGACGGATGCGGCCCCCGGCGGTGGTAACACCGTCGGGGGCC
This sequence comes from Cellulomonas iranensis NBRC 101100 = JCM 18110, assembly GCF_001552375.1. Lineage (GTDB taxonomy): Bacteria > Actinomycetota > Actinomycetes > Actinomycetales > Cellulomonadaceae > Cellulomonas > Cellulomonas iranensis. The sequence goes on from NZ_BCRB01000026.1 coordinate 42,335, forward strand.
GCGGACTATCATCGCTCTATGACGATGACATCTGCTGAGGACGATGAGGGCGTCTGGAGCACCGACGCCGGTCTCACCGCCCCGACGGCCGCACTGTTCCGCGCGCTGGGCGAGCCCGCACGCCTCACCCTGCTGCGCCACCTGTTCACGGGTGAGCACCAGGTCCGCGAGCTCACCGACCACCTCGGGCTCGCGCAGAGCACCGTCAGCGCGCACCTCGCGTGCCTGCGCGACTGCGGGCTCGTCACCGTCCGGCAGCGCGGGCGCGCGTCGATCTACGCGATCGCCGACCCCGAGCGCCTCGCCGGGCTCATCGCCGCCGCCGAGTCGCTGCTCGACGCAGGCCCGCACCCCGACGAGTGCGCGCACCTCGCGGGGGCCGACCGGTGAGCCACGGCCACGACCACGCGCACGGCGGCACCGACCACCGCGGGCGCCTCGCCGTCGCGTTCGGGCTCACCGCGACCGTGCTGGTCGCGCAGGCCGTCGGCGCGTACCTCACCGGCAGCCTCGCCCTGCTGGTCGACACCGCGCACATGCTCACCGACACCGCGGGCCTGCTCATGGCGCTCGTCGCGGCGCAGCTCACGCGACGCCCGGCGACCGCGCGGCGCACCTGGGGGTACCGCCGCGCCGAGGTGCTCGCGGCGCTCGCGCAGTCGGCCGTGCTGCTCGCGGTCGGCGTGTACGTGCTGGTCGAGGGCGTGCGTCGCCTCACGGCGCCGCCCGAGGTGCCGTCGACCGAGCTCGTGGTGTTCGGCGTGATCGGCCTCGTGGCCAACGTCGTGTCGCTCACCGTGCTCGCGGGCGGGCGCTCGTCGGGCTTCAACATGCGCGCGGCGTTCCTCGAGGTCCTCAACGACGCGCTGGGGTCGGTCGGCGTCATCGTCGCCGCGATCGTCATCGCGACGACCGGCTGGCAGCAGGCCGACGCGGTCGCGGGCCTGCTCATCGGCGTGCTGATCGTGCCGCGCGCCGCGCGGCTGCTGCGCGAGACGGCGTCGGTGCTGCTCGAGTCGACCCCGCCCGGGCTCGACCTGGACGACGTGCGCGCGCACCTGCTCGAGGTCGACCACGTGCTCGACGTGCACGACCTGCACGCGTCGCTCGTCGCGACGGGCCTGCCGGTGGTCACGGCGCACGTGGTGGTGGACGACTCGTGCTTCGGCGACGGGCACGGCCCGCGGATCCTCGACCAGCTGCAGGAGTGCCTGGCGACGCACTTCGAGGTGTCGGTCGCGCACTCGACGTTCCAGATCGAGCCCGCGTCGCACCGGACGCACGAGTTCCTCGGGCACGCCTGACGGCCGGACGGGTGACGGTCGGAGGTCCCGCACCGGACGCCGCGGGGCGCTGCTAAAGTGATATCACTTTGATACCGCGCCGCGGCGCCCGTCCCCCGGAGGTCCCCATGCCCGACACCGCCCCGCCGCAGGAGTCCGTCGGAGGCGACCCCAGCGGCCGTCCCGTCGGCCACGCCGGCGCCCGCGTCGACGTCGCCGAGCGGTCCGCGTGGTCCACCGGCGCCGGCGGGGCCGTCATCGCGCTGCTGTTCGTGCTCGTCGCCGTCGCCGGCGCGATCCTGCTGTTCATGGAGGCCGAGGCCAGCGGCGTCGACGCGCTCGGGTTCCTCGGCGCCCTGTGCGTCGGCGCCGCGGTCCTGCTGCTCAGCGGGCTCGCCGTCATCAGCCCCGGGCAGACCCGCGTCGTGCAGCTCTTCGGCCGCTACGTCGGCACCGTGCGCCGCACCGGGCTCGTCCTCACCATCCCCCTGACGACGCGCAAGAACGTCTCGGTGCGCGTGCGCAACTTCGAGACCAACGAGCTCAAGGTCAACGACGCCGACGGCAACCCCATCAACATCGCCGCGATCGTCGTCTGGCAGGTCGCCGACACCGCCACCGCGACGTTCGCGGTCGAGGACTACGCCGACTTCGTGCGCGTGCAGTCCGAGTCCGCGCTGCGCCACGTCGCGATGTCCCACCCGTACGACCACGCCGACGACGGCGAGACCTCGCTGCGCGGCGCGACCGACGTCATCTCCGCCGAGATCGCCGCCGAGGTCGCCGCCCGCGTCGTCATCGCCGGCATCGAGGTCATCGAGGCGCGCATCTCCAACCTCGCGTACGCCCCCGAGATCGCGCAGGCCATGCTGCAGCGTCAGCAGGCCGGCGCGATCATCGCGGCCCGCGAGCGCATCGTCGAGGGCGCGGTGTCGATGGTCGAGGGCGCGCTCGGCCGGCTCGAGGCCGACGGCATCGTGCAGCTCGACGACGAGCGCCGCGCCGCGATGGTGTCGAACCTGCTGGTCGTGCTGTGCGGCGAGTCCCGCGCGACACCCGTCGTGAACGCCGGGAGCCTGTACGCGTGACCGACGACGAGCGCACGGGCGCGGCGGGCGGGGGCGCGGACGACGCGACCACGCCCGCC
>NZ_BCRB01000027.1 GCF_001552375.1 Cellulomonas iranensis NBRC 101100 = JCM 18110
CGCCGCCGGGCGTCGCGGTGCCGGCGGGCGCTGCGGGCTCACGGCCGGGCACCACCCGCGGCACCACCGTCGGCCGGCGTCGCCTCCGCGCCCGCGACCTCGGCGCGGGCCGCCAGCTCCGCCAGCACGACCGGGCCCAGGTCGGTCACGTCACCCGCCCCGACCGTCAGCAGCAGGTCGCCGGGGCGCGCGAGCGCGGCCGCGGCCCGCGCGGCGTCCTGGCGGCCCGGCACGAACACGGCCTTGCCGGGCGTCGGCACGTGCGCGACGACGAGCGCACCCGTCACCTCGGGGTCCGGGTCCTCGCGCGCCGCGTACACGTCGGTCACGACCACCGCGTCGGCGAGGTCGAACGCCGCGCCGAACTCGCGCGCGAACGTGCGCGTGCGGGAGAACAGGTGCGGCTGGAACAGCACCACGACGCGACCCTCGCCCGCGACCTGGCGCGCGGTCCGCAGCAGCGCCGCGACCTCGGTCGGGTGGTGCGCGTAGTCGTCGACCACGCGCACGCCGTCCGCGCTGCCGCGGTCCTCGAAGCGGCGACCCGTCCCGACGAAGTCGCCGAGCCCGGCCGCGGCCTCCTCGCCCGGGACGCCCAGCCGACGCAACGCGCACCAGGCCGCGGCCGCGTCGAGCGCCATGTGCGCACCGGCCACGCGCAGGTGCAGCACCACCGGCGGCTCGTCGCGCGGCGTCAGCTCGACGCGCCACCGGCCGTCGTCGGTCGCCGTGCTCTCGCCGACGCGCACGTCCGCGTCCGGGGCCGTGCCGTACGTGCGCACCTCGACACCGCGCGTCGCGAGCCGGTCGCGCACGGCCGCGACGAGGCGCGCCGACCCCGCGTCGTCCGCGCACGCGACGAGCAGCCCGCCGTCGCGCACGCGGTCGGCGAACCGCTCGAACGCGGCCTCGAAGCGTTCCTGCGTGCCGTAGTGGTCCAGGTGGTCGGGCTCGACGTTCGTCACGACCGCGACGAGCGGCTCGTAGGCGAGGAACGAGCCGTCGGACTCGTCGGCCTCGGCGACGAACGGCCCCTCGCCGTGCCGCGCACCGCCGAGCGTGCCCGCGGTCGAGCGCACGACCCCGCCGATCGCGAACGACGGGTCGGCGCCCGCGTGCACGAGCGCCGCGGCCACCATGCCCGACGTCGTCGTCTTGCCGTGCGCGCCCGCGACGGCGACCGCGTCGCGGTCCGCCATGAGCGCGGCCAGCGCCTCGGACCGGTGCAGCACCGGGACGCCGCGCTCGCGCGCCCGGGCGACCTCGGGGTTGGTGTCGCGCACCGCCGACGAGACCACGAGCGTGTCGACGTCCTCGACGTGCGCGGCGTCGTGCCCCACGTGCACCGTCACGCCCGCGGCCCGCAGCGGCGCGAGCGCCGGGCCGTCGTGCGCGTCGGACCCGCTGACCCGCAGGCCGCGCGCCGCGAGCAGCGGCGCGACCGCCGACATCCCCGCACCGCCCACGCCGACGAGGTGCACACGGCCGAGGTCGGCCAGCGCCACCGGCCCGCGCTCCCCCGGGTCCGCGACGGCGGGGACGTGCGCCCGGCGCCCGACGGCCGCCGGTGCCGTGGCCCGCAGGTGCGCGGGCAGCTGCGCGTCGACCAGGTCCGCGACGCGCGCGGCGGCGTCGCGGACGCCGACCGCGGCGGCCGCCGCGCCCATGCGCGCGCGCGTCTGCGCCGCGTCCCCCGAGCCCAGCAGCACCGGGACGTGGGCGCGGACCCACGCCGGCGTGAGGTCGGCGTCGTCCACGAGGACCCCGCCGCCCGCGGCGACGACGCCCGCCGCGTTGAGCCGCTGCTCGCCGTTGCCGAACGGCAGGGGCACGTAGACCGCCGGGATCCCGAGCGCGGCGAGCTCGCAGACCGTGCCGGCGCCCGCGCGGCCGACGACGACGTCCGCGACCGCGAGCGCGCGGTCCATGGCCGTGAGGTACTCCACCACGTGGTAGCGCTCGGCGCCCGGCACGCCCTCGAGCGCCGCGCGCACCTCGTCGGCCTTGCCGCGGCCCGTCAGGTGCAGCACCTGCGCACCCGTCGCGAGCAGGTCGGCGGCCGCACCGGCCACGGCACGGTTCACGCTCACCGCACCCAGCGAGCCGCCGGTGACCAGCAGCGTCGGCAGCTCGGGGTCGAGCCCGAGCGCCGCGGCACCCTCGCGGCGCGTCGCGGCGGCGTCGACGGCGCGGGCCGCGAGCAGGTCCTGCACCGCGGTGCGCAGCGGCAGGCCGGTCACCTGCGCACCCGGGAGCGCGGTGCCCTCGAACGTCACGGCGACCGCGGCCGCCCACCGCGCACCCAGCCGGTTCGCGAGGCCCGCGCGGGCGTTCTGCTCCTGCACGACGACGGGGATCCCGCGCCGGCGCGCCGCGAGGTACGCGGGCGTCGCGACGTACCCGCCGAACCCGACGACCACGTGCGCGTCGACCGCGTCGATCGCGTCCTGCGCGGCACGCACCGCGGCGCGCAGCCGCCCGGGCAGCCGCAGCCAGTCGGGCGTGGGACGGCGCGGCAGCGGCACGCGCGGCACGACGTGCAGGTCGTAGCCGTGCTCGGGCACGAGCCGGGACTCCAGGCCCTCGGCCGTGCCGAGCACCGCGATCCGCCCGTGCGGGTGCCGGCGGCGCAGCTCGTCGGCGACCGCGAGCAGCGGGTTGACGTGCCCCGCGGTGCCGCCGCCCGCGAGCAGGACGCCCGGCGCGTCAGCCACGGGTCCGCCCGATCACCGCGAGCGAACGCCGCACGACCGAGGGTCGAGCGGCGAGCGCCTCGGCGGCGCCCGGCTCGGAACGGGCGAACGAGAGCAGCATGCCCAGGGCGGCCATGGTCATGATGAGTGCGGAACCTCCGGCGGAGACGAGCGGCAGCGGCACCCCGATGACGGGGGCCAGTCCGATGACGACGGCGATGTTGACCAGCGCCTGCCCGACGATCCACGCGAAGGCGGCCGCGGTGGCGATCTTCACGAAGGGGTCCGGGTGACGGCGCATGATGCGGACCATCGCGAACGCGAGCAGCGCGAACAGCGCGAGCACGAGCAGCGTGCCGACCATGCCGAGCTCCTCGCCGAGGATCGCGAAGATGAAGTCGTTGTGGGCGGCCGGCAGGTAGGACCACTTCTCGGCGCTCTGCCCGAGGCCGACGCCGCTCCAGCCGCCCGTCGCCAGGCCGTAGCCCGCGTGCAGCGTCTGGTAGCACTCGTTCTGCACGTCGCAGTCCGCCGACAGCCACGACATGATGCGCGCCATCCGGTTCTCGCTGCCGATCGCGAGCGCCGCGACGCCCGCCGCGGCCACCGCGCCGGCGACCGCGAAGATCCGCAGGGGCACGCCCGCGACGAACATCGCCCCGGCCACGAGCAGCACCATCACCATCGCGGTGCCCAGGTCGTGCCCGAGGAGCACCACGCCGATCGCGACGCCGGCCACCGGGACGGCGGGCACCAGCGCGTGCTGCCACTCGTGCAGCAGCCGCAGCTTGCGCGAGAGCACCGCCGCGAGCCACACCACGAGCGCGAGCTTGACCGCCTCCGAGGGCTGCGCCGTGAAGCCCGGCACGCACACCCAGTTGCGGTTGCCGCCCGCACCGCACCCGAGCGGCGTGAACACCAGCAGCTGGAACACCACGGCGAACCCCAGCAGCGGCCACGCCGCCGCCCGCATGAGACGCACGGGCACCCGCGACAGCACGAGGAGCACGGGCAGCCCCATGAGCGCGTACTGCGCCTGGCTGAAGAACACCGCGTACGGCGACTTCCCGGCCGCGAGCGACTCGACGCTCGAGCTCGAAAGCACCATGACCAGCCCGATCGCGACGAGCAGCAGCGTCGCCCCGAGCAGCACGTAGTAGCTCGTCACGGCGGAGTTCCAGGTGCCGAGGAACGCGGGCTCGCGCACCTCGGGCGTGCCGCCGGGCGGCGTGACCGCGCGGGTCGGTGCGCTGCGCGGGCGCGCGTCGGGGCCGGGCGTCACGGCGCGCCGTCCGCGCGCCGCTCCTGCCCGGCGTCGTCGCCCCCGAGGCGGTGGACGGCCGCGGCGAACGCGTCGCCGCGCGCGGCGTACGAGGTGAACTGGTCCATCGACGCGCAGGCCGGCGCCAGCAGCACGGTCACGGGCACGCCCTCCGGCGCACCGGCGGCGAGCCGGCGCGCGGCGGTCACGGCGCGGTCCATCACCGGTTCAGTGTCACCGGCGTCCACCTCGAAGACCGGGACGTCGGGCGCGTGTCGGGCGAGCGCGTCGCGCAGCGGCGCACGGTCCACGCCGACGAGCACGACGCCGCGCAGCCGGTCGCGCCGCTCGCGCACGAGGTCGTCGAACTCCGCGCCCTTGGCGAGGCCGCCCGCGACCCACACGACCGACCCGGGCTCGAAGGCCGCGAGCGAGGCCGACGCGGCGTGCGCGTTGGTCGCCTTCGAGTCGTCGACGTACGCGACGTCGTCGACGCGGCCGACCGTCACGATGCGGTGCGCCCCGGGCGCGAACGCCCGCAGCCCGTCCCGCACGTGCGCGGGCTCGACGCCGTGCGCGAGCGCGAGCGCGGCCGCCGCGAGGGCGTTGCGCACGACGTGCGGCGGCACGACGCCGCCCGGCCCGGCGAGCTGCGCCAGGTCCGCGAGCGTGCCGAGCTCGGCCGCGTGCGTGTGCCGCAGCCGCGCGAAGCCCCGGTCGACGAGCACGTCGTCGACCAGCCCCACCTGCCCCACGGCGGGCGTGCCGAGCGTGAAACCGACGGCGACGCAGCCGTCGACGACGTCCGCGTCGCGCACGAGCCGCTCGGTCACGGGCTGGTTCGCGTCGTAGACGCACGCGACCTGCGCGTGCTCGTAGATGCGACCCTTGTCCGCCGCGTACGCCTCGAGCGACCCGTGCCAGTCGAGGTGGTCGGGGGCGACGTTCAGCACCGCCGCGGCCTGCGCCGACATCGAGGACGTGTGGTGCAGCTGGAAGCTCGACAGCTCGACCGCGAGCACGTCGAGCGCGGGGTCGACGGCCGCGAGCACGACCGGCGTGCCGACGTTGCCCACCGCGAGCGTGCGCCGACCGGCGGCGCGCAGGATCGACTCGAGCATCCCGACGGTCGTCGTCTTGCCGTTCGTCCCCGTGACGGCGAGCCACGGCGCGGGGCCGTCGCCGCCGTCGCGCGGCACGCGGACGTGCCACGCGAGCTCGACCTCGCTCCAGACGGGCACGTCGCGCTCGCGCGCCGCGACCAGCAGCGCGTGGTGCGGCGGCAGGCCCGGCGACGCGACGACGAGGTCCGCGCCGGCGAGACCGTCGGCGACCAGGACCGCGACGTCGTGCGCGTCCGCCTCCGGCGCGCGGTCGTCGTACGTCACGACGCGGGCGCCGCGGTCGGCCAGCACCTGCGCCGCTGCGCGCCCCGAGACCCCGAGGCCCGCGACCAGCACGGTGCGACCGTCGAAACGTGCGTCCACCTACTGCGCCACCCACTCCGCGTAGAAGATCCCGACGCCGAGCGCCACGAACAGCCCGGCGATGATCCAGAACCGGATGACGATCGTCACCTCGCCCCACCCCGACAGCTCGAAGTGGTGGTGCAGCGGCGCCATCTTGAACACCCGTCTGCCGGTCATCTTGAAGAAGCCGATCTGGATGACGTCCGACAGCACGATGAGCACGAAGAGCCCGCCGATGATCGCGCCGAGGATCTCGGTGCGCGTGAGGATCGTGAGAGCCGCGAGCGCACCGCCCAGCGCGAGCGAGCCGGTGTCGCCCATGAAGATCTTCGCGGGGCTGGCGTTCCACCACAGGAAGCCGAACAGCGCTCCCGTGATGGCTGCGGCGACCACCGCGAGGTCCAGCGGGTCGCGCGTCTCGTAGCACCGTGGCCCTGCGGACAGGATCGCCTGGCAGCTCTGGTTGAACTGCCACACCCCGACCAGGACGTACGCGCCGAACACGATGAGCGACACGCCCGTCGCGAGGCCGTCGAGGCCGTCGGTGAGGTTCACCGCGTTCGACCACGCGGTGATGAGGAAGTTGGCCCAGACCACGAACAGCACGAGGCCGACCGTGACGCCCGCGAACGCGAGGTCGAGGTTCGTGTCACGGATGAACGAGATGCGCGTCGACGCGGGCGTGCGGAACTGCCCGTTGGGGAACTGCAGCGCGAGCACCGAGAACACGACGCCCACGACGCCCTGGCCCACGATCTTCCACAGCGGCGACAGCCCGAGGGACCGTTGCCGGGAGATCTTGATGAAGTCGTCGAGGAAGCCGACGACCCCCAGCCCGGTCATGAGGAACAGCGCGAGCAGCGCGGACGCGCTCGGACGGGTCCCCGTCAGCAGCAGGCCGAGCGCCCAGCCGACGAGCGTCGCGCCGATGATGACGACGCCGCCCATCGTGGGCGTGCCACGCTTGGTGAAGTGCGCGGTCGGCCCGTCCTGCCGGATGAACTGACCGTACTGACGACGGACCAGGAACCGGATGAACAGCGGCGTGCCGAGCAGCGCGAGCAGCATCGAGATGCCGCCCGAGATCAGGACGGCCCTCATGCGTCGGCCCCCGTCAGCACGTCGCCGAGGCGCCACAGGCCGGCGCCGTACGACGACTTCACGAGCACGACGTCGCCCGCGCGGAGCTCGTCCGCGAGGAACGCGGCCGCGGCGTCGACGTCGTCGGCCAGCACGACCTCGTCGCCCCACGACCCCTCGTGGTTGGCCCCGTCGCGGATCGCACGCGCGCCCTCGCCGACGACGACCGTGAGCCCGATGTTGAGGCGCACCACGAGCCGTCCGATCGCGTCGTGCGCCGTGCGGTGCTCGTCGCCCAGCTCGAGCATCTCGCCGAGCACCGCGACCGAGCGACGCTCACGCCCGGCGATGACCGCGAGCGCCTTGAGCGCGGCGCGCATCGAGTCCGGGTTGGCGTTGTACGAGTCGTCGACCACGGTCACGCCGTCGGGGCGGTCCACGACGTGCATGCGGTGCGGCGACAGCGCGTCGGCCGCGGACAGGCCCGCGACGACGTCGTCCAGGTCGAGACCGACCGCGAGCGCGCACGCCGCGGCAGCGAGCGCGTTGTGCACGTGGTGCTCCCCCACGAGCCGCAGCTCCACGCGACGCTCGTGGGTCGCGCCGTCCACGGCGTGCACGAGCGTGAACGACGCGCGACCGAGCCCGTCGAGACGCACGTCCGCCGCGCGCACCTGCGCGTCGGGCGCGACGCCGAACAGCACGACCGGGCCGGGGGCCTGCGCGGCCATCGCGCGCACGCGGTGGTCGTCGGCGTTGAGCACGGCCGTGCCGTCGGGCACGAGCCCCGCGACGATCTCCGCCTTGGCGCGCGCGACGTCCTCGACCGTGCCGCCGAAGCCGCCCAGGTGGGCGTGGCCCACCAGCAGGACAGCGGCGACGTCGGGGGGTGCGACGTCGGTGAGGTACGTGAGGTGGCCGGGGCCGCTCGCGCCCATCTCCAGCACGAGGAACCGCGTGGCCTCGTCGGCGCGCAGCACCGTGAGCGGCAGCCCGATCTCGTTGTTGAACGACCGCACGGGCGCGACCGTGGGGCCCGCCGCGCCGCACAGCTGCGCGAGCAGGTCCTTGGTCGTGGTCTTGCCGACCGATCCGGTGACGCCCAGCACGCGCAGGCCGCTGCCGCCGGGGGCCGCCGCGGCCTCGCGCAGGCGCACCAGCACGTCGCGGGCCAGGTCGCCCAGCGCGCGCTCGACGTCGGGCACCACGACGCACGGGACGCCGTCGAGGGCGCGCGAGGCGAGCACCAGCGCGGCGCCGGCCTCGACGGCCGCGGGCGCGTAGTCGTGCCCGTCGACGTGCTCGCCGGGCAGCGCGACGAACAGGCCGCCGGTCAGCGCCTCGCGCGAGTCGACGACGACCGGGCCGGTGACGACCTGGTGCGCGGGGACGCCGGCGAGCGTGCCGCCGGTCGCGGCCGCGATCTCCGCGGCGGTGAGGGCGATCACGCGTGCTGCTCCCGGCGCTCGGCGCGGGCGGCGAGGAACACGTCACGGTCGTTGTAGCGGTGGAACACCCCGGCGATCTCCTGGGTCGGCTCGTGGCCCTTGCCCGTGACGATCACGGTGTCGTCCGGACCAGCCAGACGAAGGGCGTCGCGGATGGCCTGCGCGCGGCTGGTCGCCTCGTGCACGTCGGCCAGGTCGGGGCGCACGTCGCGCACGCCCTCGAGGATGGCGGCCCGGATGGACGCGGGGTCCTCCGAGCGCGGGTTCTCGTCGGTGACCACGAGCACGTCGGCCAGCCGCGCGCCGACCTGCCCCATGATCGGGCGCTTGCCGCGGTCGCGGTCGCCGTCGGACCCGTAGACCAGCACGAGCCGGCCCGGCGTGATCGGGCGCACCGCCTCGAGCGCGAGCGTGAGCGCGTCGGGCGTGTGCGCGTAGTCGACGAGGCACAGCGGCCAGCCGTCGCCGCGCTCGACGACGCGCTCCATGCGTCCCGGGATCGCGTGCGCGCGCCCGACCGCGTCGATCGCGGCGCCCAGCGGCACGCCCGCGGCGTGCGCGAGCACGACGGCCAGGGCGGCGTTCGACACGTTGACGAGACCCGGCAGCGGGCTGTGCGCCTCGTGCACGCGGCCGTCGGGCCCGCGCAGCGAGAACCGCGAGCCCACGCCGTCGAGGCCCACGTCGGCGTCGACCACGACCCAGTCGGCACCCGCGCACACCGGGCTGCCCGCGCGCGTCGCGACGCTCTCGACCGGGATCGGCGCCTCCTCGGCGAGACGCTGGCCCCACACGTCGTCCACGACGACGACGCCGCGGCGCGCCTGCTCGGGCGAGAACAGCCGCGACTTCGCGCGGAAATACCCCTCCATGTCGCCGTGGAAGTCGAGGTGGTCGCGCTGCAGGTTCGTGAAGCCCACGACGTCGAACCGCGTGCCGAGCACGCGCCCCAGGGCGAGCGCGTGCGACGAGACCTCGGTCGTCAGCGCCGTCGCGCCGCGTTCGCGCGCGAGCGCGAGCAGCGACTGCAGGACGGGCGCCTCGACGGTCGTGCGCGGGCTCTCGACCGCGTCGTCGCCGATCCGCAGCTCGACCGTGCCCAGCACGGCGGTGCGCTCGTGCACGGCCCGCAGCGCGGCGTCGACGAAGTACGTCGTCGTGGTCTTGCCGTTCGTGCCGGTGACGCCGACGGTCACGAGGCGCTCGCCGGGGTCGCCCAGCGCCCACGCGGCCACCGGCCCGGCCAGCAGCCGGGGGTCGTCGGCGAGGAGCACCGGCGTGCCGGCGGGCACGAGCGCGGCGCCCTCGTCGTCGGTCAGCACGGCCACGGCCCCGCGCGCGACCGCGTCGGCCGCGAACCGTGCGCCGTGGACCTTCAGGCCCGGCACCGCGACGAAGAGGTCGCCCGGCGCCACGTCGCCGCTCGCCATGGACACACCCGTGAAGGTGGTCCCGGCGGCGTCGGGGCCGGTGGTCCGCAGCGCGAACGCCGCGACGAGGTCGTCGACCCTGCGGGCCGGCGGGTGCTCAGGGCGCAGCCGGCCCAGGGGGGACGTCATGGGGAGGAATCTACCCCGGTCGGTCACTCCCACGTCGCCGGGTACAGCGTCGGAGCGGCCCCCGAGGGCGCGATCCCCAGCTGCTGCAGCGCGTATCCCGTGACGTCCGCGAACACGGGCGCGGCGACCGTGCCGCCGTACGTCGACGTGCGGGGGTTGTGCAGGATGACCGCCGTCACGATCTGCGGGTCGTCGGCCGGGGCGACCCCGATGAACGACGACGTGTAGCCGCTCGGGTTGAAGCGCTGCGCGGTGCCGGTCTTGCCGGCGACGCGGTAGCCCGGGATGGCCGCGTTGGTGCCCGTGCCGTCGTCGACGACGCTCTCCATCATCGACAGCACGCTCGCGGCGGTCTGCTCGGAGACGACGCGCGTGGCCTCGGGGGCGTCCTTCGCGACGTAGGTGCCGTCGGCGTCGGTGTACCCCGCGACCATGTGCGGCGCCACGCGCACGCCACCGTTGGCGATCGTCGCGAAGACGCTCGCGGCCTGCAGGGCGTTGACCGACACGGCCTGCCCGAACATGACGGCGTACTCGTCGCGGCCCTGCCACTTGTCGGGCGTGCGCAGGCTGCCCGGCGTCTCGCCGGGCATCTCGATCCCGGTGCGCTGCCCGAACCCGAACTTGGCCATGTAGTCGTACCGCTGCTGCTTCGTGAGCCGCTGGCCGAACTCGACCGTGCCGACGTTGGAGGACTCCGCGAAGATCCCCGTGGCCGTGAGCTTGAGCACGGGGTGGTCGTGCGAGTCCTTGATCGTCTCGCCCTGGGGGGTCTGCCACCGGTCCGCGACCTGGAACCGCTCGGTCGGCTGCACGACGCCCTCCTCGAGCGCCGCCGCCATGGTCACGACCTTGCTCGTGGAGCCGGGCTCGAACGCGTCGGACACGCTGCGTGACAGCGCGTCAGCCGCGGCGTCGCCCGGTGCGTTCGGGTCGAACGCCGTGGAGTCGGCGAGCGCGAGCACGCGCCCGTCCTTCGTCATCACGACGACGGTCCCGGTCTCGGCACCGGTCGCCGCGACCTGGTTGCGCAGCGCCTCCTCGGCCTTCCACTGCAGGTCGAGGTCGAGCGTGAGCCGCACCGACCGGCCGTCGCGCGCGGGGGTCTGCTCGCCGGCACCGCCGGGCAGGGGCTGCCCGCCGCGCCCGCGCTCGTAGCTCTCCTGGCCGGCGGTGCCCTGCAGCTCGCCGTCCAGCGCGTACTCGAGCCCCTGCAGCCCGACGCCCTCGGAGTTGACGAAGCCGACGATGTTGCCGCCCACCGCGCCCTTCGGGTACACGCGGTCCGCGACGCGCTCGACCACGATGCCGTCGAGCCGCAGGGCCCGGATCTCGCGTGCGACCTCGGGGAGCACGTCCTTGGCGACGACGACGTAGCCGCGGTCCCCCACGAGCCGCCCGCCGAGCTCGGCCGGGCTCGTGCCGAGCAGCGGCGCGAGCTGCGACGCGACGCCCGCGGCCCCGCTCAGCGCGTCGGCCGACCCGCGCCCCTTGTACGCCGCGACCTGGTTCTGGTTGACGACGACGCGGTACCGCTCGACGGACGACGCGAGCACGACGCCGTCGGCGTCCGTGATCTCGCCGCGCGCGCCCAGCGTGGAGACCTGCGTCATGCGCGCCGCGCGCGCCTGCGCCGCGATCTCGGGACCGGCGACGCCCTGCACGTAGACCAGCCGGCCGACGAACACCGACAGCACGAGCGCGAGCGTGACCACCAGCGCGACCATGCGCCCGCGCGACGCCACGACGGTGCGCGGCGCGGCGTCGCCCGCGGGCAGGCGTCCGCCCGCGCGGACGGCGCCCGTCACCGGGCGCGCGGCGACGCGGTCACGCGTCGGGCCGCCCGTGCCGGGCCGACGACGCGGGACGGTGCCCGTGCGCTCGCTCACGCGGCCCACGGTGCCACGCGACGCGCGACGATCCGCTGCGGCGCGCGGGGCGGCTGCCCCCGAGCGCGCGTGCGGCGCGCGACGCACCCGCGACGCGCCGCCGGGCGCCTGGGCGCTCATCCGGCCGCGGGGGCGGGGGCTCCCTGGACGCTGCCGTCCGCGAGCCGCAGCCACCCCGTGCCGTTGGCCTCCACCATGCCGAGCGCGCGCGCCGCCTCGGCGAGCTGCGTCGGCGACGACTTCGCGTCGAGCTGCGCGACGAGATCCATGCGGTCCTGCCGCAGCCGCCCGAGCTCGTTGGACAGCTCGTACCGCTCGAACGCGAGCGACGCGACCTGCGTGTTGAGCAGCAGGGCGGCGAGCAGCGCACCGCCCAGCACGGCCATGCAGGCGAGCACGAACGGCACGCGGGACCGGGACTGCGCGGGCGCGCGGACGACGCGCAGCCGCGGGCGGGGCGCCGGGGCCGGGCGTGCCGGCTGCGGGTAGGCCCGCGCGGAACCGGTGCGGGCGGCGGCCAGGGGCAGGGCGCTCATGCGGCTCTCCTCGGGGTGCGCAGGTGGTCGGGGGTGGGACGCAGCCGCTCGGCGGCTCGCAGGCGGACGGACTGCGCGCGCGGGTTGCGCGCGAGCTCGTCGAGGTCGGCCTCCTCGGCGCCCCGGGTGAGGAGCCGCAGGTAGGGCGCGTGCGTCGCGGGCTCGACGGGGAGGTCGGGCGGTGCGCTCGACGTCGCACCCGCGGCGAGCGTGCGCTTGACGAGGCGGTCCTCGAGCGACTGGTACGACTCGACGACGATCCGCCCGCCGACCGCGAGCGCCTCGACCGACGCGGGCAGCGCGCGCTCGAGGGCCGCCAGCTCGCCGTTGACCTCGATACGCAGCGCCTGGAACGTGCGCTTGGCGGGGTGGCCGCCCGTGCGCCGGGTGGCCGCCGGCACGCCCGCGCGGACGACGTCGACCAGCTCCGAGGTCCGCGTGAGCGGCCGCTGCTCGCGACGCCGCACGACGCCGCGCGCGATCCGCGCGGCGAAGCGCTCCTCGCCGTACTCGCGCAGCACCCGGGCGATCGCCCGCTCGTCGTAGGTGTTGAGGACGTCGGCCGCGGTCGGGCCGGTGGTCGGGTCCATGCGCATGTCGAGCGGTGCGTCGTGCGCGTACGCGAAGCCGCGCTCGACCTCGTCGAGCTGCAGCGACGACACACCCAGGTCCATGAGGACGCCCTGGACCGCCGGGATGCCGAGGTCGTCGAGGACGTCGCGGATCTCGTCGTACACGGCGTGCACGCCCGTGAACCGGTCACCGAACGGCGCGAGCCGCGCCGAGGCCAGCGCGAGCGCCTGCGGGTCGCGGTCGATCCCGACGACGCGCACGTGGTCGAACGCGCGCAGCACGCCTTCGGTGTGCCCGCCCATGCCGAGCGTCGAGTCGACCATCACGGCACCGGGGGCGGCGAGCGCGGGCGCGAGCAGGTCGAGGCACCGCTGCAGGAGCACCGGCGTGTGCCGGGTCGCGGCGTCGTGCTGCTCGTCCATCTGCCCTCCCCTGCTGGTCTCGCCGCGGCCGTCCGCTCGTGCGGGTCGCGGTGCGTGCGGTGCTCGGTGTGGTGGTGCCGGTCGTGCCCGTGGATGGCCGGACGGTCCCTCCTCCGTCCGGCCAGATCCCCCACCGACCCTCTGGCGCCGGGGAAGTGGCGTCAGAGCGGACGGGAGGAGGTCTCGTCGGGCGGAGCGGTCGTCGGGCGGTCTCGGGCGGGTGCTGCTCGTCAGAAGGGGCCGTTCGGGAAGACCTCCTCGGTGGTGTCGGCGTACCCGGCCTCCTGCTCCGCCAGGTACGTCTCCCAGGCCTGGAGGTCCCAGATCTCGACGCGGGTGCCGGTGCCGATCACGGCCACGTCCCGGTCGAGCCCGGCGTAGGTCCGGAGCATCGGCGGGATCGAGATGCGCCCCTGCTTGTCGGGCTGCTCGTCGCTCGCACCGGACAGGAAGACGCGCAAGTAGTCGCGGGCCTGCTTGCTCGTGACGGGCGCGGTGCGCAGCTGGTCGTGCATCCGACGGAACTCGTCCATCGGGAGCACGAAGAGGCAGCGCTCCTGCCCGCGCGTCATCACGAGCCCACCGGCGAGCTGGGGCCGGAACTTCGCCGGGAGGATGAGCCGCCCCTTGTCGTCCAGGCGCGGCGTGTACGTCCCGAGGAAGGGCGCGAAGGAGCCGAAGGCGCCGGACGACTCATACGACACCTCACTCCCCTCCCGTGCGCCCCGACCGGTCGACCACCCCGGCGCGAGGGCCTCACCGACCCTCGCTCCGCAGCGGTGCGGACCAGCTTCCCCCAGCCCTCACCACGTGCCTCCACGGTACTCCACTTCCCTCCACCCGCATCTTTTGAATGCGGGAAGTTCACCCGTTCGATCCGCGTTCACGCAGGTCAGACACGTGGAGCGAAGTGGAGGGCCCGGACGCGCCCGGTGGCGCCGCGGTGCGTCGCGCGCGGTCGGGACGCCGGACGAACCGGGGCCAACCCCGGCAATACGACCCCGCCACGGGCGCTCGGACGCCACCGGCGCCCCCCTGCGGCCCCGGCGCGGCACCCGGGTGGGGCGATGTGGAGGGACGCGGGCCGCACGGCCGCGCACGACGCGGGCGACCACGGACGGACGACCCCGGGCGACGAAGGCCACCCGCGGCGCGCGCGCCATGCGTACGCTCGTCCCAGTCCGCCGAGGGAGCCGTACACATGTCGACACCGCCGACCCCGGACGAGCTCGCCGCGCTCGTCGCCGTCACCACCCGCCTGCGCGCGAACGTCGAGTCCGTCGTGACCGGCCGTCCCGAGCTCGTGCGCACGTCGCTCGCCGTCCTGCTGGCCGAGGGCCACCTGCTGCTCGAGGACGTGCCCGGCGTCGGCAAGACGACGCTCGCCAAGGCGATCGCGCGCAGCATCGACGCCTCGGTGGGGCGGATCCAGTTCACGCCGGACCTGCTGCCGAGCGACCTCACGGGCGTCAACATCTTCCGGGCGCAGACCCACGAGTTCGAGTTCCGGCCCGGGCCCGTCTTCGCGCACGTGGTCATCGGGGACGAGATCAACCGCGCGTCGCCGAAGACGCAGTCCGCGCTGCTCGAGTGCATGCAGGAGGCGCAGGCCACGGTCGACGGCCGCTCCTACCCCCTGCCCCGCCCGTTCCTCGTCGTCGCGACGCAGAACCCGGTCGAGATGGAGGGCACGTACCCGCTCCCCGAGGCGCAGCGCGACCGGTTCATGGCACGACTCACCGTCGGCTACCCGAGCGTCGAGGCGGAGCTCGACATGCTCGACGCGCAGGAGACCGCGGACCCGCTCGCGCGGCTGCGACCCGTCACCGACGCGGCCGAGGTCCAGCGCTGCGTCGACGTCGCGCGCCGGCTCTACGCGGCACCCGCCGTCAAGCGCTACGTGGTCGACCTCGTGACCGCGACGCGCGAGGACCCGGGCCTGCGGCTCGGCGCGTCGCCGCGCGCCGCGATCCAGCTGCTGCGGGCGTCGAAGTCGCTCGCCGCGATGGCGGGACGCGACCACGTGCTGCCCGACGACGTGCAGGAGCTCGCGGTCGCGGTGCTCGCGCACCGCCTGCTCCCGAGCACCGAGGCGCGGCTGTCCGGACGCACGACGCAGGACGTGGTCGCCGCCGTCGTCGCCCGCACGCCGCTGCCGGTCGCCACGACCGCCGCACCCGCCCGGCAGACCGCGGGCTGATGCGTCAGCGTCCGACCGCCCGGGGCTGGGCGCTCGCCGCGGCGGGTCTCGTCGCGCTGCAGGTCGGGATCGGCCTCGGCTCGCTCGACCTCGTCCGGATCGGCGTCCTGCTGCTGGCCCTGCCCGTGGTCGCGCTCGCGGTCGCGGTCGCGGTCGACGCGGCCCGCGGACGACGGGGACTCGCCGTCCGGCGGTCCGTGCTGCCGGACCCGGTGCACGCGGGTGAGGAGTCCCAGGTGGAGGTCGAGGTCCGCGCCACCGACCGCGCGGGCCGCGCACGCCTCGCGGGTCTGCGGTTCTCGGAGCAGGCGGCGGTCGAGCTCTCGGGCGGTCGGGCCCTGCGCGCGCGCGTCGTGCGCCGGCCGGAGACGGCCAGCGTCCGCTACACCGTGCGCGCCGGCCGGCGGGGTCGTTGGCCGCTGGGGCCGCTGGTCGTGACGCGCGTCGACACCTTCGGCGTCGTGCGCTCGCGCGCGACCCTCGGCGACGAGACCCAGGTGGCCGTGTGGCCCGCCGTCGCGGCCCTCCCCGCCCCCTCCGACGTCCTGGTGGGCGAGCCCGACCGCGTCGCGCTCGGTGCGCGCACCCCGTCGACCGACGACGCCCACCTGCGCGACTACCGCGAGGGCGACGACCTGCGCCGCGTGCACTGGCGCTCGAGCGCACGCCGCGGCTCGCTGCTGGTGCGCTCGGACGAGCGTGCCGGGCTGCGCCCGGTGACCGTGCTGCTCGACCTGCCCGTGCGCGCGAGCGCGGCCGAGTGGACGATCTCGCTGACCGCGTCGATGGCGCTCGCGATGCTCGACGCCGGGCACCCCGTGCGCCTGGCGGGTGCCGGCGTCGCACCGGGCGGGGGGTCGGGCGCGTCGCCGTTCGTCCACGCCCGCAGCGGCCCGGAGTCGCGCGCGGCGCTGCTCGACCTGACGATCGACCTCGAGCCGGCCCGGTCGGCGCCCGAGGGTGAGGCCGCGCTCGTCGACGCGGTCCGCGTCCTGGGCACCAGCCAGACGGGCGGCGAGATCGTGCTCGCGGCCCTCGGACCGTTGACCCCGGGGGCTCGGGCCGGCCTCGCGCACCTCGGTGACGCCGCGCAGGCGTGGGCGGTCGTCCGCGAGGACGGCCGGACCTCCGGCGACGCACGCGACGCGCACGCCACGGTGCTGGCGCTGCGCCGAGCGGGATGGCGCGCCGTGCAGGTCACCACGGGCACGGACCTGCAGACCTGCTGGCTCGAGCTGCTGGGGGGCGCACGATGACGCCGACCCCCGAGCAGGGCGCGCGCGCGTGGCTCGGCGCCGCGCTGGGCGTCCTCGCGACCTGGGCAGCGCTGCTCGCGCTGTCGGGGCTCATCGTGGGGACGCGGTGGCTCGTCGTCGCCGGGGCCGCGGTGCTCGTCGTCGGCGCGACGACCGCGCTGACCCGGGCGCTCACCCGCCGGTGGTGGGTGCCGACCGCCGCCGGTGCCGCGGTCGCGGTCGTGGGGCTCGTCCTGCGCTACGGCGCACCACCGGGACGACCGCAGTTCCTGCCCGACCTCGACGCGCTGCGCCGTGCGTGGGCGACCGCGCAGCAGGGCGTGGCGGTCGTGAACGACTCCTTCGTGCCGATGCCGGACGTGCGTCCGGGCGAGATGCTCGTCGTCGTCGGCGCGGTCGCCGTGCTCCTGCTCGTCGACGCGGCGGTGCTCGCGCTCCGGGTGCCGGCGCTGGCCGGCGCCCCGCTGCTCGCGCTCTGGGTGCCCGCCGTCGTGCTCGGCTTCCCCGCAGGCGCCACGGCCGTCTTCTGGACCGCCACCGCCTACCTCGCGCTGCTCGCCTACGGCGCCGCACCCCTGCACGTGCACGCCGGGCGCGCGCCCCGCGCGGTCGTCGCCGCCGTGACGGCGGCGGCCCTGGCCGGGTTGACCGTCGTGGCCGGCCCGCCGCTGATGGACGCGCCCGGCTGGGCGAGCGTCTCGCTGCCGACGTTCGGGTCGGGAGCGGTCGGGCCGCTCGAGCTCAGCGACGACCTCGACCTGCGTGACAGCCTCGGCCAGCGCTCGGGGCAGGTCGTGCTGACGTACCGGGTCGTCGACCCCACCGCCGGGCCCGACGCGGCGGCGGACGACCCCGGCGCGGACGACGACGCCGCCGGGGCGCCGGGCCCCGAGGACGCGGACGACGACGCCACCGGGCCGCCCGTCCCCGAGGACGCCGGCGACGACGCAGCGGCGGCGCCCGCCGTCGACGCGCGCCTCGTGGGCCCGCTCCGGGCCTTCACCCTCGCGACGTTCGACGGCCGGCTCTGGGAGCGCACGGACTCGGACCGTCTCACCGACTGGGACCCCGCGCTGCTGCTGTCCTCCGACCCCGCCCTGCGCGGCGTGCCGCCGTCGCCCGAGGCCGGCACGCTCGCGCAGGTGGACGTCTCGGTCGGCGCGCTGCGGGAGCGGCGGCTGCCGCTGAGCACGTTCGCCCGCACGCTGACGGTCGAGGGAGCGTGGGCGTACGACCAGCAGCGCGACGAGGTCGTCGGCGAGCGCGCGACGCGCGAGGGCCTCACCTACGCGATGCAGGTGCAGGTGCCGTCGCTCAGCGCGGCCGACCTCCGCGGGGCCGAGGTCGGGGTGCCCGAGGACGCGGAGCTGTACACCGCGGTGCCCGCGACGCAGCACCGGGACGACATCGCGGCGCTCGCCGCCGAGCTGACGGCCGACGCGCAGGGCCCGTACGAGCAGGCGCTCGCGCTGCAGACCTGGTTGCGCTCGATCGCCAACTTCACGTACGACACGCGCGTGCCCCCCGCACGGTCGTCCGACGCCGTGTGGGACTTCCTGGAGGACCGGCGCGGGTACTGCGTGCAGTTCGCGACCGCGATGGCGATCATGGCTCGCACGCTCGACATCCCGTCCCGCGTCGGCGTGGGGTTCCTGCCCGGCGAGCGGAACCGGGACGGCGAGTACGTCGTCACGGGCCGGCTCGCGCACGCGTGGCCCGAGCTGTACTTCGACGGTCAGGGATGGGTGCGGTTCGAGCCGACGCCGGCGTCGCAGACCGGCCCGCCACCCGTCTGGGCGGACCCGTTCGCGGCGACGACGGCGACCGACCAGGTCCCGGAGGACGACCTCGACGCCGTCGAGCCCGGCGCAGCCCCGTCCGCGGCCCCGACCGCGCAACCGTCGACCCCGCCGTCGTCCGTGGACGACGCGAGCACCCCGTGGGTGCCGGTCGCGGTGGGCACCGCCGTGGGCACCGTCCTGCTGCTGGGCGCGGGCGCCCTCGTGCTCGTCGCCCGGCGGCGGCGCGCGTCCGCGGCCTCCCCGGAGCACGCGTGGACGCTCCTGCGGCGCGAGCTGGCGCGCGCCGACCTGCGCTGGTCCGACTCCGACAGTCCTCGCGCCGCGGTGCGACGGGTGCGCACCACGCTCGAGGAGCGCACCGGGGTCCCGCTGGCGGGGGCGCCGCTCGCCGCGCTCGAGCACCTCGCGACGGCCGTCGAGCAGGCGCGGTACGCACCGACGCCGGCGCCGGTCCGGCCGGGCGAGCTCGACGCGTGGCGGCTGGCGGTCCGCGCGGGCGTCGACGAGGCGGTCGCGTCGTCGACGGCGCGCCGCCGGGAGCAGGTCACGGCACGGTGATCGGCACGTCCTCGTAGGTCGACACGACCGGACCGGAGGCGAGCAGGCCGTGCCACCGCTCGATCAGGGCGCGCATGCGCGGATCGTGCTCGACGCGTTCCTGGTCACGACGCCAGGTCGCCTCGTCGGCGTACTCCATGATCTCGACGAAGGCGTCCGGGTCGGTGGTCGACCACTGCAGCCGCACGGCGACGCCGTCGGGCTCCTCGTAGACGGCGCGCGCCTCGGCGAGGAACGACTCGACCGCGGGCCGCGCGCCCGGGAGCGCACGAGCGTGCAGGTAGAGATGGATCACGCGGCCGAGCGTGCCACCGGGCACGCCCCAGCGGTCGGGACGGACGTCCCCGTCACCGTCCGCGCACGTCGAGGCGCGTCGTCAGCGTCCGTCGCCGTCGCGGCGCCGGTCCCACCGCTCCTCGAAGCGCGACATGAAGCCCTGCTTCTTCTTCGCCGCCGTGCGACCCGGGGCGGGGCGGACGGTCCCGTCCGGGGCCACGGTGCCCTGGGGGCCGCGAGGCGTGCCGTGCGGCCCCGCGAACGCGAACCCGACCGCGGCGAACATCACGACGAACCCGGCGGCGCCGAGCCACGGGAGCGACGTCGCGGCGCCCACGACCAGCAGCAGCAGGCCGACGACCGCGCCGACTCCGGCGACGACGTAGCGCACGACGGGCCGTCGCCCACCTCGCTGGGTGAGCGTGTTGGCGAGCCGCGGGTCGTCAGACGTCAGCTGACGCTCCATCTGCTCGAGCACGCGCTGCTCGTACTCGGAGAGTGGCATCCCGACCCCCGTCGCACTCCAATGGACTCTTCGCCTCAGGATAGATCGGCTCACACCAACGTGGTAGTCGAGCAGTCCCTGCGGCAGGGCGATCATCATGCGTCACGAACCTGTGCGAGCGCCACCGCCGGGCGTGTCGCGCACCGAGGCTTCACCTGCCCGCCACCGCACGCACCTCACCCCCGTCCGCCGCGTCACGCACGAGGACGGCGCGGACCGCGTCGACCATGTCCTCCGCGGCGCACAACGTCCGCTCGGCACGCGCCGGGGTCACGAGCTCGAACCTCCCCGCGTCCACCGCCGACCGGAGCGTCGCCGCGTGCGCGAAGAAGGCCGCCTGGGCGTGGAGCTCGGGGGCCACCACGTCCAGCATGCCCCAGACGGTCCGGGGCGCCCCCCGGCCCGTCGGGCGACCGCGAGCGGCGACGAGGGCCGCACCGGCGCGCAGGGCGGCCATGTGCGCGTGCGAGAACATCTCCCACGGCTCGCCCGAGAACTGCGCCGCGAGCAGCTCGGCGTCGGCACGCCCGAGCAGCTCGCTCGTCTGCGGGGGCAGCGACCCGGGGTGCAGCACGACGACCTCAGCGCTCACGACCGCCACCTCCCTCGACCGGCGGGACTCCCGCCACCGGTCCATCTTCGAACACGTGTTCGACTCCGTCAACAGCTGCCGCCCACAGCAGCCGCCACGACGTACGGTGTGCGCGTGGCTGCCCGACGTCGTGATGCATCGTCCCGCCGACCACCGACATCGACGGCGACGGCGCCGACCTGGCCGGACGGCCCCGTGCCGATCACGACCGGCACGGCCGAGGTCGTCCCCGAGCCCGGCCGCCCCCGCGCCGCGACGCTCCTGGTCAACGGCGTGCCGAGCTCGTTCGTCGACCTCGACGACCCCGCTCTGCTCGACTTCGAGTACATGCAGCAGGCGGCCGCCGTGATCGACGTGGTCGCGGCCACCCGCCCCGACCTGTCGGTGCTGCACCTCGGCGCCGGCGGGTGCGCGCTCGCCCGCGCGCTGGCGCACCGGCACCCGCACGTCCGACAGCTCGCCGTCGAGCTCGACGGCGAGCTCGCCCGCCTGGCGCGCGAGTGGTTCGCCCTCCCCCGCGCGCCGCACCTGCGCCTGCGCACGGGCGAGGCGCGCGCCGAGCTCGCGACGCTGCCCGACGCGTCGTTCGACGTCGTGGTGCGGGACGTCTTCGCGGGCGACCGGACCCCGGACCACCTCACGACGCTCGAGCTCACGCGCGACGTGGCGCGCGTGCTGCGCCCGGGCGGCGTCTACCTGGCGAACTGCGCCGACCGTCCGCCGCTGGCGCTCGCGCGCGCCGAGCTCGCCACGCTCGCGGCGGCGTTCGCGCGCATCGGCGTCGTCGCCGAGCCCGCGCTGCTGCGGGGGCGGCGCTACGGCAACCTCGTCCTGGTCGGCACCGACGACCCCTCGCTGCTCGACGACCCGGGCCTGGACCGGACGCTGCGGACGCTGCCGGTGCCGGCGCGCCTGCTGACCGACGGCGAGACGCGCGTGCTCGCGGGCCGCGCGACGCCGCGCCACGACCCGCCCACGCCCGCCGAGGGGACGGCGGGCGGCGCGGGCGAGGTCGGGCGCGCGCCGGGCGCCCCGACCCCCCGGGCATGACGCGGGGCCGCACCGTCGGACGGTGCGGCCCCGCATCGGCGCCCCGGCGTCGCGCCGGGGACGCGGGTCACAGCGGGCGGACGTGCTCCGCCTGCGGACCCTTCTGACCCTGCGTGATGTCGAACTCCACGCGCTGCCCCTCGTCGAGCGAGCGGTAGCCCTGCGTGTCGATCGCCGAGTAGTGCACGAAGACGTCGGCACCGCCGTCGTCCTGCGCGATGAACCCGAAGCCCTTCTCGGCGTTGAACCACTTGACCGAGCCCTGTGCCATGTCCCGCATCCTTCTGTCCCACCGTGTGACGGTGCGCGCCGACTGCCCGCACCGCGCCGCAATGCCTCACGTCCTGCACCGGGCGGTCCGGTCCCCACGGGGACGGGCGGAACCTCATGCCACCGCGACCGAGGTCACGGCGCGAGACCGGTCGAGCGTCCGTACGTCACTGCAACGCTCGCGATCCTTTCACGCCGGTGTGGCGTACGCCACGGAACGGGCCGTTTCGTCCCCCGCGGGACGGCAACGATCCGGTCACGACGCCCCCGGCACCGAGCGCTCGCGCGCGGGCGACCGGCACGGCGGCGGACGGGTCAGCCCTCGTCCCCGCCCTCGTCCACCTGGGTCGCCAGGAAGCGCTCGAGCTCGGCGCCGATCTCTTCGGCGGTCGGCAGGTCGGTCGCCTGGGCCAGCAGGCTCGTCCGCCCCACGCTGCGCGTGAACGCGTCGTACTGCTCCTCGAGGGCCTGCACGACCGCCGCGACCTCGCTCGACCCCTCGACCTGACGCTCGACCTCGCGCGTCGCCTCGGCGGCCGCGGGCTCGAGGTCGGCGAGCCGCAGGTCGAGCCCGGCCGCGCGCTGGACGTGCCGCAGACCCGCGAGACCCGCAGCGGGGTACGGCGACTGCGCGAGGTAGTGCGGCACGTGCACCGCGAAGCCCATCGCGTCGTGACCCGCCTCGCCGAGACGCAGCTCGAGCAGCGCCGACGCGCTGGCCGGCACCTGCACGGTTCCGAAGAACGACGTGTGGTCCGCCACGAGGTCGGCGCGCGTCGCGTGCGCGGTCACCGAGATCGGCCGCGTGTGCGGCACGCCCATCGGGATGCCGTGCAGCCCGACGACCAGCGGCACGTCGAACCGCTCGACGACCTGGCGCACCGCGGCGACCCAGCGCTCCCACTGCACGTCGGGCTCGAGCCCGTGCAGCAGCAGGAACGGCGTGCCCTGCGCGTCGTGCAGGAGGTCCACGACGAGCTCGGGCGCGTCGTAGCCCGTCCAGCCCTCGTCGAACGTCATGACGGGGCGGCGCGAGCGGTAGTCGACCAGCTGGTCGACGTCGAACGTCACGAGCCGCTGCGCGGGCCCGCCCGACACGAGGTGGTCGACGGCGACCTGACCCGCGTGGCCGGCGTCGACGAAGCCGCGCACCGCGTGCACCAGCACGGGTCCGGCACCGCCGTCGCGCGTCGCCGCGTCCACGCGCTCGGCCACGTCGACGTCCACGTCGTAGATGTCCCGGGGGTCCAGCATCGCTCACTCGCCTCTCGTCGTGCGGTCGAGAGGTGCAACGCCGGACCCGCCCGGACTCTTCCCGCGCGGCGCCGTGACCTGCGCGGCACCGCGCGGGAGGACCGTGGGGGCCGGCGCGGTCAGTGACCGGGCAGGCGCACGACCTCGACGAAGAACTCGTCGATCTGCCGGACCACGTCGATGAAGCGGTCGAAGTCGACCGGCTTGGTCACGTACGCGTTGGCGTGCAGCGAGTAGGAGCGCAGGACGTCCTCCTCGGCCTCCGACGTCGTCAGGACGACGACGGGGATCGCGCGCAGCGTCGCGTCGGACTTCATGGCCTCGAGCACCTCGCGGCCGTCCATGCGCGGCAGGTTGAGGTCGAGCAGCACGAGGTCGGGCGTCGGGGCGTCGGCGTGCTCGCCCTCCTTGCGCAGGAACTCGAGCGCGCTGACGCCGTCCGCGACCACCGAGAGGCGGTTGCGCACCTTGTTGTGCTCGAACGCCTCGCGCGTCATGAGCACGTCGCCCGGGTCGTCCTCGACCAGCAGCACGTCGATCGGCTTCTGCACGGACACTCAGGCCTGCCCCTCGACCCCGGCGGGCGGGGCGTCGTCCTCGGCCGCCGGCAGCGTCCAGCGGATGCTGGTGCCGTCCCCGGCGGTCTCCGGGATCCAGATCCGACCGCCGTGGAACTCGACGATCTTCTTGCACAGCGCGAGCCCGATCCCGGTGCCCTCGTACAGGTCCTTGGCGTGCAGCCGCTGGAAGATGACGAAGACGCGCTCCGCGTACTGCGGGTCGATGCCGATGCCGTTGTCCCGGCACTCGAACTCCCAGGAGTCTTCCACACGCGTCGCGCTGACGTGGACGTGCGGGACCCGGTCCGGGTGCCGGAACTTCACGGCGTTGCCGACGAGGTTCTGCAGCAGCTGGACCAGCAGCGGCTCCTCGCCCCGGACGACCGGCAGGCCGCCGTGCGTGACGACGGCACCGGTCTCCTCGACGCGCTCCGAGAGCTGGTCGACCGCGCGGTCGAGCGCCTGCGCGACGTCGACGTCGACGACCTCGCCCCCGACGCGACCGACGCGCGAGAACCCCAGCAGGTCCTGGATCAGCCGCTGCATGCGCTTGGCGCCGTCGACCGCGAAGTCGATGTACTGGTCGGCCCGCTCGTCGAGCTGACCCCCGTAGCGCTTCTTGAGCAGCTGCGTGAAGCTCGCGACCTTGCGCAGGGGCTCCTGCAGGTCGTGCGACGCGACGTACGCGAACTGCTCGAGGTCACGGTTGGAGCGCCGCAGCTCCTCGGCCTGCTCGGTCAGCCGGTCGTGCGCGTCGGCGATCTCGCGCCGCGACTCCTCGAGCGCCGCGAGCTGCGTCACGAGCCCGACGCGCATCGCCTCGACGTCGGCCGCGAGCTGCTCGATCTCCCCCGGCCCGTCGACGCGCACGACGTGGCTGAGGTCGCCCGAGGACACCGCGCGGCTCGCGGCCGCGAGCTCGTCCACGGGCGCGAGCACCCAGCGCCGCAGCACGACCCACAGCGTCGTCCCGACCGCGAGCGCCGCGACCACGAGCCCGGCGATGATCAGGGCGGTGAGCCGCTGCCACTGCTCGACCGCCGCGACGGCCTCGAGCCGGTTGGCGCGCAGCTCGGCGTTGTAGACCTCGACGGCCGTGCGCGTCTCGTCGAACAGCACGCGTCCCGTCTCGATCGCGGCGGGGTCGACGGCCGTCGGCCCGCCCGCGGCGACGGCCGCGATCGTGGGCTCGGCGAACTCGTCGTACCAGCGGTCGGCGGCGTCGCGCGCGGCGCGCGCGCTCGCCACGAGCACCTCGTCCTGCGAGGTCCGCTCGACGCGCTGCGCGACGTCCGTGATCGAGTCCTCCTGCTCGCGCGAGCGGTGGTATGGCTCGAGCGTGACGTCGTCACCGGTCAGCGCGTAGCCGCGGACCGCGGTCTCGGCGTCGACGAGGCGGATGTACGCGGCGTCGGCGCGCGTGACCGCGTCGAAGTACGTCTGCGTGACGAGCTCCTGCGCCTGCGACGAGCGGGCCGCGACGTACCCCGTGAGCACGAGCACCGCACCGAGGACCGCGGCCGCGACGCCCAGCAGGACGCCGAGCCGGCGGCGCAGCGTCGCGCGCGGCGGGCCGGGGCGCGCGGACGCCGTCACGCGGGCCACCCGACCAGCACGACCGCCGCGTCGTCGACGAGGTCGCCGCCGTGGCGCTCGCGGACCGCCGACAGCAGCCGGCCGAGCACCGGGTCCTCGTCGGGCGCGACCGCGGCACCGTCGTCCGGCGCCGCGGGCAGCGTCCGGTCGGCGAGCTCGAGCAGCCCCGGCTTGCCCAGCCGCGTGCCGTCGGCGGCGACCGTGGCCTCGAGCAGGCCGTCGGTGTAGAGCAGCACGCGCCACGCGGGCCCCAGGTCGAGGCGGCGCGCGGGCCAGCCGCCGCCCACGGGGATGCCGAGCGCGCGGCCGCGCGCGTCGGCCGGCAGCAGCGACGACGGGTCGCCCACCAGCAGCGGCACGGGGTGGCCCGCGAGGTAGAGGTCGGCCGAGCGCCGGTCGGGGTGGATCGCGAGCATCGTCGCCGTCGTGAACACCTCGGGGCGCGAGCGCTCGGCCTGCAGCACGCGCTCGAGCAGCCCGAGGATCTCGTCGGCCGGGGTCCCCGCGATCACGAGCGTGCGCCACGCGGTGCGCAGCGTCGCGCCGAGCGCCGCCTCGTCGGGGCCGTGCCCGCACACGTCCCCCACCATCACGAGCACCGTCCCGTCGGGACGCTCGACCACGTCGTAGAAGTCGCCGCCCAGCAGGCCGTCGCGCCCCGCGCGGTAGCCGACGCGGACCTCCAGGCGCTCGTCGGTCACGCGCGGCGTGGGGAGCAGCGCGCGCTCGAGGCGCGTCGTCTCCGCGGCACGGACCAGGCTGCGGTAGAGCGCCCGGCCCGTGTCCTCGAGGCGGCGGCGCTGCACCGCGTACCGCACGGAACGCGCGAGGACGTCGGGGTGCACGTCCCCCTTGACGAGGAAGTCCTGCGCGCCCGCCGCGACGGCCTCGAGGCCCGCGTCGGTGCCGGTCAGCCCCGTGAGCACGACGACGGGCGGCGCGCCCGCGTCGAGCACGCGCTGCAGCGCGCTCAGCCCCATCGCGTCGGGCAGACCGAGGTCGAGCAGCACGCAGTCGACGTCGAGGTTCTCGAGCGCCTCGTCGACCGAGCGGGCCCACACGGTCTCGTGCACGAGACCCGCGTCCTGCAGGTGCTCCTGCACCAGGACCGCGTCCCCCTCGTCGTCCTCCACCACGAGGATGCGCAACGGCAGGTCGTCCGCGGTGGAGGCAGGGGGCGCCTCGGCCTCGCGTGCAGCAGAGCCGTGCATGGGGTCCTTCCCGTCGGTGTGCACGCACTGTAAGGCAGGACCGTCACGCACGTGCGACGACGGCGTCGATCGGGTCGTCGCGCGCGTCGTGGCCCGGGCACCCCCGCGACGAGCGGATAATGGACGGCCGCCCGCGACGGGCGGGGGCGGTCGGGCGGGTCCCGACGGCGCCGACGACCGGGCTCGCGCCCGGCACGACGGGGGTGGACGGGCTGGTGGCAGGGATCGACAGCGAGCTGGACGGCGAGCAGCGGGTGGTCGACGGGCTGTACGCGCGCCTCGACGAGCTGCGTGCGCAGGCGCGTCGCCGCCTCGCGTCCGTGCGCCGCGCCGGACCCTCGGGCTCGCCGCAGAACCGCTCGGAGCGCGACGCGTTCGCGACGCTCTACGAGGACCGGGTCGCGCAGCTCGAGGCGGTCGAGGACCGGCTCGCGTTCGGCCGGCTCGACCTGCGCGAGGGCGAGCGCCGCTACATCGGACGGCTCGGGCTCACCGACGAGGAGCAGACGCCGCTGCTGACCGACTGGCGCGCACCGGCCGCGCAGGCGTTCTACCGCGCGACCGCCGCCCACCCGGACGGCGTCGCGCGCCGCCGCCACCTCGTCACGGCCGGCCGGCGCGTCACGGGCCTCGAGGACGACGTGCTCGACGTCGACGCGCTCGCCGCGGCGGGCGTCGACCCCGACTCGCTCGCGGGCGTCTCGGGCGAGGGTGCGCTGCTCGCGGCGCTCGGCGCGGCGCGCACCGGCCGCATGGGCGACATCGTCGCGACCATCCAGGCCGAGCAGGACGCGATCATCCGCTCCGAGCTCGCGGGCGCGCTCGTCGTGCAGGGCGGCCCCGGCACCGGCAAGACCGCCGTCGCGCTGCACCGCGCCGCGTTCCTGCTCTACGCGCACCGCCGCCTGCTCGAGCGCTCGGGCGTGCTGCTCGTCGGCCCGTCGCGCACCTTCCTGCGCTACATCGACCAGGTGCTGCCCTCGCTCGGCGAGACCGGCGTCGTCACCGCGACGCTCGCCGAGCTGTACCCGGGCGTCGAGGCGCGCGGCACCGAGCCCGACGCCGTCGCCGAGATCAAGGGGCGGGCGCTGATGGCGCGCGTCGTCGCGCGGGCCGTGCGCCAGCGGCAGCGCGTGCCCGCGCAGCCCACCAGCGTGCGGATCGACGGCCGCACGGTCGTCGTGCGACCCAAGGACGTCGCGGGGGCCATCGCACGCGCCCGCCGGCAGAACAAGCCGCACAACCTCGCGCGCGTGACGTTCGTGCGCGACATGCTCGCGCGGCTCGCCGACCAGTACGTGCAGCAGCTCGCGTGGGACGTGCCGCCCGAGGACCGCGCGGAGATCGTCGAGGACCTGCGCACGACGCGCGAGATCCGCATCGCGCTCAACCTCGCGTGGATGCCGCTCACGCCCCAGGGCCTGCTCACCGACCTGTGGACCAAGCCCCACCGGCTCGCGGCCGCCGCGCCCGAGCTGTCCGACCGCGAACGCGCGCTGCTGGCCCGGCCCGCGGACGCCCCGTGGACGGCCGCCGACGTGCCGCTGCTCGACGAGGCCGCCGAGCTGCTCGGCGAGGACGACCAGGCCGCCCGCGCGCAGGCGCGGGCCGACGCCGAGCGGCGCACGCAGGAGCTCGAGTACGCGCGCCAGGTGCTGCAGAGCACCGGCGCCGGGGACCTCGTGTCCGCCGAGGCGCTCGCCGACCGGTTCGCGAGCAGCGGGCCGTCGCTGACGACCGCCGAGCGGGCCGCCGCGGACCGCTCGTGGACCTACGGCCACGTGGTCGTCGACGAGGCCCAGGAGCTGTCCGCGATGGCGTGGCGCGCGCTGCTGCGGCGCGTGCCGACGCGGTCGCTGACCATCGTCGGGGACGTCGCGCAGACGTCGTCCGCGGGGGGCACGCACGACTGGGAGGCGATGCTCGGGCCGCTGCTGCGCGGGTCCTGGCGGCTGGCCGAGCTCACCGTCAACTACCGCACGCCCGCGACCGTCGCGCACGCCGCGCGGCGGGTCGCGCTGGCCGCGGGCCTGCCCGTGAGCCCGCAGACGTCGGCGCGGGACGTGCCCGACGCGCTGCGTCTGCACCGGGTCGCCGGCGGCGACGTCACGACGGCCGCCGCGGCGACCGCACGCGAGCTGGCGGCCACGGTCGGCCAGGCCGGCGGTGCGGGGCGCGTCGCGGTGGTCGCGACGCCCGCGCACGCGGCCGCGGTGCGCCGCGCGCTGGACGGCACCGCCGAGGACGCCCCGGGCGGCGAGCTGCCCGACCTCGAGCAGACGCTCGTCGTGCTCACGCCCGGTCAGGCCAAGGGGCTCGAGTTCGACGTCGTCGTGCTCGTCGAGCCCGCCGACGTGCTCGCGGCCTCGGCCGGGGACCTCTACGTCGCGATGACCCGCCCGACCCACGCGCTGCACGTCGTGCACGCGCAGGACCTCCCCCGGGGCTTCGTCGAGCGGTCCTGACGGGCCGCCCGGCGCCCTCCGGCGGCGCGGCGCACCTGCGCCGGGCACGCCGTCCCGTCCCTCGGGACGGCTTTGGTCCGCCCCGCGGACCGGGAGCACCATGGGGCGTGCCTACCGCGCTGCTGCTCGAGAACCTCCACCCCCACGCCCGGACCATCCTCGAGTCCGCGGGCTTCGACGTCGTGACCCGGACCGGCGCGCTCGACGAGGACGAGCTCGTCGAGGCCCTGTCCGGCGTGCAGGTCCTGGGGATCCGTTCCAAGACCCAGGTGTCGGCCGACGTGCTGGCCGCCGCGCGTGACCTCGAGGTCGTCGGCGCGTTCTGCATCGGCACCAACCAGGTCGACCTGCACGCGGCGGCCGGGCGCGGCATCGCCGTGTTCAACGCGCCGTTCTCCAACACGCGCTCGGTCGTCGAGATCGCGATCGCCGACATCATCTCGCTGACGCGGCGCCAGACCGTACTGGACAAGGAGATGCACGCGGGTGTCTGGAACAAGTCCGCCACGGGTGCGCACGAGGTCCGCGGACGCACGCTGGGCATCATCGGCTACGGCAACATCGGGACGCAGCTGTCGGTCCTGGCCGAGAACCTCGGGATGTCGGTGGTCTTCTACGACACGGCCGAGAAGCTCGCGCTCGGCAACGCGCGGCGCATGCGCACGCTCGACGAGCTGCTCGAGACGGCCGACGTCGTGACGCTGCACGTCGACGGGCGCGCGGGCAACGCCGGCATGTTCGGCGCCAAGCAGATCGCCCGCATGAAGCCGGGTGCGATCTTCCTCAACCTGTCGCGCGGGTTCGTCGTCGACTACGCCGCGCTGCGCGACGCCGTGCTCGCCGGTCACGTGGCGGGAGCGGCGGTCGACGTCTTCCCCGAGGAGCCCAAGCGCAAGGGCGACCCGTTCGTCTCCGAGCTGCAGGGCCTGCCCAACGTCATCCTCACGCCTCACACGGGCGGCTCGACCGAGGAGGCCCAGGAGGCCATCGGCCAGTTCGTGGCGCACAAGGTGCGCGACTACCTCGCGACCGGATCGACGAACCTGTCGGTGAACCTGCCGAACCTCGCGCTCGACCAGCGGCCCGATGCGCACCGCGTCGCGTACCTGCACCGCAACGTGCCGGGCGTCCTGGCGACCATCAACGCGACGCTCGCCGAGCACGGCGTCAACATCGAGGGCCAGCTGCTCGCGACGCGCGGCGAGCTGGGCTACGTGGTCACGGACGTCGCGTCGCCCGTGCCCGCGGCCGTCGCCGACGCGCTCACCGAGCGACCCGAGTCGCTGCGCCTGCGCCTGCTCGACTGACCGGCGTCGCGCCGGGGCGCCGCGCGTCCCGGCGCACGCACGACGAGGGCCGCGCAGCACGTGCTGCGCGGCCCTCGTCGTGCGTGGTGTCAGGCGGAGCCGGACTTGCGCTGGAAGCGTCGCTGCACGGGCCCGGCGGTCTCCGACCCGTGCACGGCCCCGGTGTTCCGGCCCCCGTCGGCCGTCCGGTGACCGCTCGACCTCTTGCGCTCGAGCGCCTCGCGGAACTTCTCCCTGGTCTCGTCGCTCACTGCCGACGGCTTCTCGTCCTGCGTCATGCGATGGTCCTCCGCTCTCGCGACGTGGTCGTCGGGCTCCCCCAGCGTGGTGGACGCGAGGGCTCGACGCCAAACGGTTTGGTGCGACCGGCCTCGGGCGGGCCGGCTCGGCCGGATCAGCCCTCGGCCGTGGTCACCGCCGCGGCCTGCGGGGTACCGGCCGCCGTCTCGGCACGTTCGGCGCGCAGCGTGCGGATCGCCGACTCGAAGTCGTCGAGCGAGTCGAACGCCTGGTAGACGGAGGCGAACCGCAGGTACGCGACCTCGTCGAGCTCGCGCAGCGGGCCCAGGATCGCCAGGCCGATGTCGCCGGCGTCGATCTCGGCCGAGCCCGCGGTCCGCAGGTTCTCCTCGACCTTCTGCGCGAGCAGCGCGAGGTCGTCCTCGCTCACGGGCCGGCCCTGGCAGGCCTTGCGGACGCCGTTCGCGATCTTGGTGCGGCTGAAGGGCTCGGTCGCGCCGGAGCGCTTGACGACGGACAGGCTCGCGGTCTCGATGGTCGTGAACCGCCGCTGGCAGCTGGGGCACTGGCGCCGCCGACGGATCGACGACCCGTCGTCGGACGTGCGGGAGTCCACCACGCGCGAGTCGGGGTGCCGGCAGAAGGGACAGTGCACAACGAACCTCTCGGCGTTGCCGATCACGGGACGGCGCCCGCCACGACACGCGCCGGACGGACGCACGCGACGGTAGGACGTCGCAGGCGCAACTGCAACATCGCGTGCCTCGGCAGCGCGAGGGCGGCCGCCGTGCGACGGCCACCCTCGCCGGGACGCCCCCGTCCCTTCGTGGCGCCGACTCGCCTCGGCGCCACCTGCTGCTGCGCGCTGGCGGACCCGGACGCGCCGGATCGCCGCACACACCTCCGGCTGGCCCCCCAGCCTGCCGAATGAGGTAAGGCTAACCTAGCCGGAGGCGTCGACACTGACAACCCGCGTCCACGCTCAACCCACGGGGACGACGAGCGCCTGCCCCGCCGTCAACCCGGCGGACGGCAGCTCGTTCAGCCGCTGCAGGCGCAGCACCACGTCCCTGACGTCCTCTCCGGGCGCGGCGACCTCCGACGCGATGCCCCACAGCGTCTGCCCGGGCGCCACGACCACGCGCTCGACCTCCATCGCGGACCGCGGGCCGTCGGCGTGCGCCGACACGGCAGCACCCCCGGCGCCCGCGGCGATCAGGAGGGCCAGGCCCCACACGACGACCCGCCCGCGCGTCGTGAGGCGCAGCGGAGCCTCGGCCCGGGGCGCGGGCCGCCGCCGCGCACCCGCCGCCGACGGCGTGCGTCCACCGCGGAACGCACCGGGTGCGATGGTGATCGCGCTCATGTCGTACCCCTCTCGCCGCACGAGCCCCGGACCGACCGGAGCCGCTCGGACTCGAACGCCTGTTCGTCGAACGTCTGTACGATGTCTACCAGAGCCGACCGACATCCGTCGAGACACGCTCGAACAGATGTTTGATCCGCCCGGGCCGCCCGCCTAGGGTGGCTGCTGCAGCGAGTGCACCACCGACCACCGACATCTCCCCCGGGCGACGTCGGTGCGCAGGGGCGCCGTTCCCGCACGACCAGCGGGTCCGGGCCTCGACGCGGCGGGGCGACGCTGGGCGCGCGCCCCCCGGCCCGCGCCGACGCGACAGCAGGAGGCGCAGTGGACGTGCAGGAGCGCTCGACGACGGGCACCGACCGGACGCGCGCCGCGGGGACCGCGGCGCCCGAGGTCGCGGAGGTCCCGGGCGACGGCCTCACGTCCCGGCAGCGGCTCGTGCTCGAGACCATCCGGTCCTCGGTCGAGCGGCGGGGGTACCCGCCGAGCATGCGTGAGATCGGCGACGCGGTCGGGCTGACCAGCCCCTCGAGCGTCAAGCACCAGCTGACCGCGCTCGAGCGCAAGGGCTACCTGCGCCGCGACCCGAACCGGCCGCGCGCGATGGAGGTCGTGCAGCCCGACGACGCGCGGACCGTCACGGCGCTCGGCGACCGCGCGGGCGTGGCGCTCGGCGACGGCGACGCCGCGGAGCGCGACGGCGCCCCGACGCCCTCGTACGTCCCCGTCGTCGGGCGCATCGCCGCCGGCGGCCCCATCCTCGCCGAGCAGGTGGTGGAGGACGTCTTCCCGCTGCCGCGCCAGCTCGTCGGCGAGGGTGAGCTCTTCCTGCTCAAGGTCGCGGGCGACTCCATGGTCGACGCCGCCATCTGCGACGGCGACTGGGTGGTCGTCCGCCGGCAGCCCGTCGCCGAGAACGGCGAGATCGTCGCGGCGATGATCGACGGCGAGGCGACGGTCAAGACGCTCAAGCGGGTCGACGGCCACGTGTGGCTGCTGCCGCACAACGCCGCCTACTCCCCCATCGACGGCGACGGCGCGACCGTGCTGGGCCGGGTCGTGAGCGTGCTGCGCGCCTTGTGACGCCGAGCGCGTGCGGGGCGCTGCCCGCCGCGCGACGCTGGTCGCCGGTGCCGGAGCCGCCGGCGCCGTCACCGGTGAGGAGGCGCCGCATGCCCGCACGACGTGACCCCGGCCCCAGCGTCAAGGACCCCGAGCTCTACGAGTCGTTGCGCGACCAGGGCAGCAGCAAGGAGAAGGCCGCGCGGATCGCGAACGCGGCGGCGGCACGCGGGCGGTCGTCCGTCGGCCGGTCCGGCGCGCGCTCGCGCGACTACGAGGAGTGGACGGTCGAGGACCTGCGCCGCCGCGCCGCGGAGATCGGCATCGAGGGTCGGTCACGCATGCGCAAGGGCGAGCTCATCGACGCGCTGCGCCACCACTGACGCTCCCGCGACCGCGGACGGCACGAGGGCCGCACGGGAGTCCCCGTCCGGCCCTCGTCGCACGCCGACCTCGTCAGAAGCCGAACCGCCGGGCGACGGAGCGCACGGCCTCCGCCGAGCGGCGCATGCCCATCAGCTCGTCGGAGGACATCGGCACCTCGAGCCGCTCGCGCACGCCTGACGACCCGACGATCGACGGCACGCTGAGGCACACGTCGGACATGCCGAGATAGCCGTCGAGCAGCGACGACACGGGCAGGATGCGGCGCTCGTCCTTGAGCACGGCCTCGATGATGCGCGACCCCGCGAGCGCGATCGCGTAGTTCGTCGCGCCCTTGCCCTCGATGATCCGGTAGGCGGACTCGACGACCTCGCGCGCGATCGCGTCGCGCACCTCGCGCGTCAGCGGCCCGCCGTCACCGCTCGCCCACTCGAGGATCGGGACGGAACCGATCGTGGCCGAGCTCCACAGCGGCAGCTCGGTGTCCCCGTGCTCGCCCGCGACGTACGCGTGGACGTTCTGCACCGCGACGCCCGTGTGGCGCGCGATGAGGTAGCGCAGGCGCGACGAGTCGAGCACCGTGCCCGAGCCGAACAGCTGCGACGGCGGCAGGCCCGAGATCTTGAGCGCCGCGTACGTGACGACGTCGACCGGGTTGGTCACCATGACGTACACCGCGTTCGGCGCGACCTCGACGATGCCCGGCAGCACCTTCTGCACGAGCGAGATCGTCGCCTCCGCGAGGTCCAGCCGCGACTGCCCCGGCTTCTGCTTGGCGCCCGCGGTGAACATGACGACGTCGCAGTCGGCCATGACCGACACGTCGTCGGAGCCCATGACCTCGGCCATCGACATGAACTGGATGCCGTGCGAGAGGTCGAGGACCTCGGCCTCGACCTTCGCCTTGTTGACGTCGAGCAGCGCGACCGTGCGCGCCGCGCCGCGCATGAGCGCCGCGTAGGCCATGGTCGAGCCGACCGCACCCGCCCCCACGATCCCGAGCTTGGACGTGCGCCGCGGCACGGACGGCGTCGGGCTGAAGGCGTACTCGTCGCCCTCGATGGCGTCGACCATGGTCGTTTCCCCTCGTCACGGGCGCGGAACCGGTGGTGCGGGACGGGCCCGCCCGGTGCGGCACCTCCCCTGCACGAGGCTAGTCGGATCCGGCGAGCCGACGTAGCGCGGAGACCACGACGTCGCGGTCCGTGGTGCGCCAGAACGGCGGCATCGACCGCTGCAGGTACTCGCCGTACCGCGCCGTGGCGAGCCGCGGGTCGAGCACGGCGACGACGCCGCGGTCCTGCGAGGACCGCACGAGCCGGCCCGCACCCTGCGCGAGCAGCAGCGCCGCGTGCGTCGCGGACACCGACATGAAGCCGTTGCCGCCGGCGCGGGCGACCGCGTCGGAGCGCGCGGACCGCACGGGGTCGTCGGGCCGCGGGAACGGGATGCGGTCGATCACGACGAGCCGGCAGGCCGGGCCGGGCACGTCGACGCCCTGCCACAGCGAGAGCGTGCCGAACAGGCAGGTCGGCTCGTCGGCCGCGAAGCGCGCGACGAGCGTGGGCAGCTGGTCGTCGCCCTGCAGCAGCACGGGCACGTCGAGCCGCGCGCGCATCGCCTCGGCCGCGACGGTCGCGGCGCGGCGTGACGTGAACAGGCCGAGCGTGCGCCCGCCGGCCGCCTCGACGAGGGTCGCGATCTCGTCGAGCTGCGCCTCGGTGGCCGGTTCGCGGCCCGGCGGCGGCAGGCGCTTGGCGACGTAGCAGATGCCCTGCCGCGGGTAGTCGAACGGGCTGCCGACGTCGAGCCCGCGCCAGCGCGGCGGCTCGTCGGCCTCGGGACGCCGCGGGCGGTCACCGGTCGCCGGGCCCGCGTCCGCGGACGGCGCCGCGCGCCCCGCCGGTCCCGTCGGTCCCGTCGGTCCCGCCGTGCCGGCGTCGGGCTCGTCGTGCGCGCCCTCGAGCGTCGTCGGGCCGACGGGTGCGGCGTCGGGGCGCTGCACCAGGCCGACGGCGCGCGCGGTCGCGTCGAACGAGCCGCCGAGCGTCAGGGTCGCGGACGTCAGCACCCCGGACCGGCCGGCCAGGAGGTGCGTGCGGACCAGACCGGCGACCGCGAGGGGGGCGGCGTGCAGGCGGGTCGTCGGGACGCCGCGGCGGTCCTCGCCGCGCGCGCACCACAGCACGGTCGCGGCGTTCTGCTCGGGGTCGGCGGCCATGCGCTCGGCCACCTCGAACAGCGCGAGCATGGCCGAGGTCGCCATCTTGCGGCCGCCGTCGGCCGCGTCGCGCGACCCGCCCTCGGGCTTGAGCGCCGTGAGCATGGTGCGCGCGGCGTCGCGGACGGTCGCGACAGCGGTGCGGACGTCCTCGGGGAGCCCCTGGGGGAAGCGCCCCTCGGGCAGCGGGACGATGACGCTCGCGAGGTGCTGGCCGGCGGTGTCGAGGTCGGTGGTGGGCACGCCGCCGTGCCGGCGGGCCAGCCGCGCGGCGTGCTCGATGGTCGGCAGCGACAGCTCCGCGGTGGCCTGCGCGGTCACGCGGTCGGCGAGCTCGTGCGCCTCGTCGACGACGATCACCTGGTGCTCGGGCAGCACGTTCGGCGACCCCGAGGCCGCGATGCCGAGCATCGCGTGGTTCGTGACGACGACGTCGGCCTCGCGCGACCGCGCACGTGCGGCCTCCGGGAAGCACTGCGCGAGCATCGGGCACTGCCCGCCGAGGCACTCCATGGCGGTCACGGAGACCTGCCGCCACGCGCGGTCGGAGACGCCGGGGACGAGGTCGTCGCGGTCGCCCGTGGTCGTCTCCTCGGCCCACTCGCGCAGGCGCACGACCTGGTCGCCGAGGGACTCGCGCCCGGACTCGGTCTCCTCGGGCGGGTGCTCCGCGGCGCCCGGCCGCTCGGGGACGTCGAACAGCGTGCCCTGCTCGTCGGACGGGTAGCCCCCCGCGACCTTGTGGACGCACAGGTAGTTGTGCCAGCCCTTGAGCAGCGCGATCTGCGCCTGCCGCGGCAGGTGGGACGCCAGCGCGGTGGTGACGAGCGGGAGGTCGCGCGTCAGCACCTGCCGCTGCAGCGCGAGCGTCGCGGTCGAGACGACGACGCGCTCGTCCGCGCGGACCGCGTGCCGCACCGCCGGCACGAGGTAGCCCAGCGACTTGCCCGTGCCGGTGCCCGCCTGGACGAGCAGGTGCTCACCCGTGCGCAGCGACTCGGCGACCGCGACGGCCATGGTGTGCTGACCCTCGCGGCGACCGCCGCCCAGCGCACCGACCGCGAGGTCGAGCAGCTCGCCGACCTCGGCGACCTCCTGCGCGTCGCGGCCGGGTGCGGTCACGGTCGACGCGCCCTGCGCCGGGTCGGCCGGGCGAGGGGTCGGGTCGGGGTCGGGCACCGCGACAGCGTAGTCGCGCCCCCCGACACCCCCGGCACCCGCGACCTGGCGGGTCGGCACGCCCCGGGCTCAGCCGCCGACGGGCAGGTGCCGCGCCCACCAGTCGAGCAGGTGCTCGAACCGCGCGCGCCGGTGCGTCGGCCGCCCCGAGCGGGACAGCTCGTGCCCCTCGCCGGGGAACAGCAGCAGCTCGGCCTCGACGCCGCGGCGTCGCAGCTCGACGTACCAGCGCTGCCCCTGCTCGACGGGGCAGCGCCAGTCCTGCTCCGAGTGGACGACGAGCGTGGGGGTCGTGACCTGCCCGACGTGCGCCATGGGCGACTGCGCCTCGACCGCGGCCGGGTCGACCGCGTGGTCGCCGACGTACTCCAGCCCGAACCACCATCCGATGTCGGCCGACCCGGTGAAGCTCACGGGGTCGAGGAACCCGCGCTCGACGACGGCGGCGGCGAACCGGTCGGTGCGCGTCGTCAGCCACGCCGTGAGGTAGCCGCCGTACGACCCGCCGAGGACGCCGACACGTGCCGCGTCGAGCTCCTGCGGGTGGGCCTCGAGCGCGGCGTCGAGCAGCGCGAGCACGTCGTCGGTGTCGACCGTGCCCATCGCCCGCCGGATCGCGCGGCCGTGCGCGCGCCCCCGGCCGGAGGACCCGCGGGGGTTGCCGAGCACGACCGCGTAGCCCGCGCCCGTGAGCACCTGCACCTCGTCGAACAGCGCGTGCGTGTACTGCGCGAACGGGCCGCCGTGGATCATCAGCAGCGTCGGGTGCGGACCCGCGCCGTGGCGCGCGGGGTCGGGCAGCGCGAGCCAGCCGTGCACCTCGTAGCCGTCGGGCGACGTGGCCGTCAGGGGCGTCGGCAGCACCGTGCGGCCGGTCGCGCGCAGCGGGCCGGACCAGTCGGCGAGGACCCGGCCGTCGTCGTCGACGCGCAGCAGGGCTCCCGCGCTCGTCGGGGTCGCGGCGCTCGCGACGACGCGCAGGTCGCCGTCGTGGACGACGGCCGCGGCGCCGAGCACGACGTGCGGCGCGTCCAGCAGGCGCGTCGTGGTGCCGTCCGCGGCCACGTGCGCGAGGACGACGGCGCCACGGTCCTCGAGCGTCACGAGCACGCCGCCGCGCGTCGGGTGGAGGACGCCGCCGAGGTCGGTGCGCTCGGCGTCGGTGAGCCGCTCGGGCGTCGCGGCCGTCCGCAGCGCGGCGCCGGTGCCCGTCAGGGGCGCCCGGAAGAGGCCCGTGAGGGCCGCGACCGTGTCCGTCCCGTCCGGCCCGAGGTCCGCGGCGAGCAGCCACAGCGTGTCGCCGTCGACCCGCACGGCGTCGACGCGCAGCGTGCTGCCCGCGTCGGCGTCGGTCAGCGGCACGACCGCCGCCGGCCCCGTCGCGCCGCGCGGCGCGGCGACGAGCACCGCGTCCCGGCGCACGTCGCGCTCGCGCGTCGCGTGCCGCGCGCACGTCGCGACGAGCGCCAGGCCGTCCGGGGCCCAGGCGGCGTCCGTGACCTCGAGCGGACCCGAGGTGAGCGCCACGGCCGCGGGCACGTCGGGCGCCCCGCCCGGGTCGGCGGGCACGTCGAGCACGTGCACGTGCCGCGGGCGGTCGGACACGAACCCGGCGCCGTCCTCGCGGTAGGAGAACGTCGTGATGTGCCGGGGTGCCTCGGCGGACGGGTCGCCGCCGGGCAGGTAGCGCCCGGCCTCGGGCACGCGCGCCGTGAAGGCGAGGCGGGTGCCGTCGGGCGACCAGCGCGGCGACGCGGCGCCCAGGGGCGCGTCGGTGAGTCGCGCGGGCTCACCGCCCGCGAGCGGCAGCACGTGCACCTGACCCGGCCCGCCGGTCAGGGGCGCGCGCGTGAACGCGACCCACAGGCCGTCGGGCGAGACCTCGGGCTCGGCGTCGCGGTGGCCGTGCGTGAGGCGACGCGCGGAGCCCGTGCCCGCGGCGTCGTCGTGCGCGGCGAGCGGCACGAGCCACAGCTCGCCGCGGTAGGCGTCCGCGGCCAGGTCGGGCCGGGTCACGGCGACGACGGCCGCCGAGCCGTCAGGCAGCAGCGCGGGCGCGCCGGGGGTGGTCAGCAGGTCCAGGTCGGTGGGCAGCACCCCTCGACCCTAGGCGTCCCGCGCGGGCGTCGCGACGCACCGACGTGCCGGGGTCGCGTCACGTCGGTGCACCGCGGGGCTCACGCCGTGCGGGACGCCGCCTCGAGCTCGGCCGCGAGGCTCTCGTCGACGCGTGCCCGCAGCAGCGTGCCGTCGGGCGTGTGCTCCTCGTGGTCGATGTCGCCGTGCTCGTGCACGCGGCTGACGAGGTCGCCGCGCGAGTACGGCACGACCAGGTCGACGCTCACGCCCGGGCGCGGCAGCTGGTCGGCGATGAGCTCCTGCAGCTCGGCCACGCCCTCGCCCGTGTGCGCGGACACCACGACCGAGTGCACCTCGCGCGAGCGCAGCCGCGCGACCGCCTCGGGCGTCGCGAGGTCCGCCTTGTTGAGCACGATGATCTCGGGCACGTCCATCGCGCCCGGGATGTCGGCGAACACGTGGCGCACGGCCGCGATCTGGCCCTCGGGGTCGGGGTGCGCCGCGTCGACGACGTGCAGGATGAGGTCGGCGTCGGCGACCTCCTCGAGCGTCGAGCGGAACGCCTCGACCAGCTGGTGCGGCAGCGCGCGCACGAACCCGACCGTGTCGGCCAGCGTGTAGACGCGCCCGTCGGTGGTCTCCGCCCGGCGCACGGTCGGGTCCAGGGTCGCGAAGAGCGCGTTCTCGACGAGCACGCCCGCGTGCGTCAGCCGGTTCAGCAGCGACGACTTGCCGGCGTTGGTGTACCCGGCGATCGCGACCGACGGTATCGCGTTGCGCCGCCGCGACGCGCGCTTGGTCTCGCGCGCGGGCGCCATCGCCGCGATCTCGCGGCGCAGCTTGGCCATGCGGTTGCGGATGCGCCGACGGTCGAGCTCGATCTTCGTCTCGCCCGGGCCGCGCGAGCCCATGCCCGCGCCCGCGCCGCCGACCTGGCCGCCCGCCTGCCGGCTCATGGACTCGCCCCAGCCGCGCAGGCGCGGCAGCAGGTACTCGAGCTGCGCGAGCTCGACCTGCGCCTTGCCCTCACGGGACTTCGCGTGCTGCGCGAAGATGTCGAGGATCAGCGCGGTCCGGTCGACGACCTTGACCTTGACGACGTCCTCGAGCGCGCGCCGCTGCGAGGGCGCGAGCTCGCCGTCGACGACGACCGTGTCGGCGCCGACCGCCGCGACCACGGTCGCGAGCTCGGCGGCCTTGCCCGAGCCGAGGAACGTGCCCGGGTCGGGCGTCCGACGGCGCTGCAGCAGGCCGTCGAGCACCTGCGAGCCCGCC
This sequence comes from Cellulomonas iranensis NBRC 101100 = JCM 18110, assembly GCF_001552375.1. Taxonomy (GTDB): domain Bacteria; phylum Actinomycetota; class Actinomycetes; order Actinomycetales; family Cellulomonadaceae; genus Cellulomonas; species Cellulomonas iranensis. The sequence continues at coordinate 39,639 of NZ_BCRB01000027.1, forward strand.
GTCTCGGCGAGCGCCGCGAGCTCGCGCAGCGAGATCTCGGCCTCCTCGGCCGTGCCGGCGCCCCACAGGCCCACGAGCACGACCTTCTCGAGGCGCAGCTGGCGGTACTCGACCTCGGTGACGTCCTCGAGCTCGGTCGACAGGTTCGCCACGCGCCGCAGCGACGTGCGCTCCTCGAGGTCCAGCTGGTCGCCGTCGAACGTCGTGTGGTCGGTGCCGCCCGCCTGCAGAGCGGTCCCGGCCCGTGCGAGCACCCGTGCGACGACGTCGTCGGCCACCTCCTGCGCGCTGCGCGCCGACGCCTGCGGCGTCACGTCGGTGGTGTGCTCTCGGTCGTCCACGCGGGGCCTCTCGTCCGGGATCGGGGTGTGTCCAGGATCGCACGCACGTACGAGCGCCGCGACGGGATTTCGCTGCGGGCACAGCGCGGCCCGGCCGCTAGCCTCGGCGGGTGACCGGCACCGACGACCCGCAGGGTGAGCACTACTTCACGGCCCGTCCGGCCTCCGCCGAGCAGCGCCGCACGCGGCACGTCCGCCTGGCCGGCCGCGACGTCGAGGTCGAGACCGCGGGCGGCGTCTTCTCCCCCGACCACGTCGACCTCGGCACGCAGGTGCTGCTGCGCACCGTGCCGCAGCCGCCCGCCGCGGGCGACCTGCTGGACCTCGGGTGCGGCTGGGGGCCGATCGCGCTGACGCTCGCGCTCACGTCGCCCGACGCGCGCGTGTGGGCGGTCGACGTCAACGAGCGCGCGCTCGACCTCGTGCGCCGCAACGCCGCGCGCCTCGGCCTCGGCAACGTGGTCGCGGCGCTGCCCGACGACGTGCCGGACGACGTGCGCTTCGCGACGTGCTGGTCGAACCCGCCCGTGCGCGTCGGCAAGCCCGCGCTGCACGACCTGCTGCGCCGCTGGCTGCCCCGGCTGGCGCCGGGCGGCGACGCGTGGCTCGTGGTCGGCAAGAACCTCGGCGCCGACCCGCTGCAGCGCTGGCTCACGCAGGAGGCCGGCCTGCCCACGTCCCGCGAGGCGAGCGCCAAGGGCTACCGCGTGCTGCGGGTCGCGCCGTGAGCGGGAGCGTCGACGGCAGCGGGACGGCGACCGACGGGCCGGCCTCGCCCGACGCGCCGGCCTCGCCCGACGCGCTCTGGCGCGCCCGCCGCACGACGTCGCTCGCGATGTTCGCGCTCGTCGTGCTGGTCGCGTTCGAGTCGTTCGCGGTGACGACCGTGATGCCCGAGGTCGCGGCCGTCCTCGACGGGCGCGCGCTGTACGCGTTCGCGTTCGCCGGCCCGCTCGCGACCGGGGTCGTGGGCATGGTCGTCGCGGGTGCGTGGGCGGACCGTCGCGGACCGGCCGCGCCGTTCGCCGCGGGCACGCTCGTGTTCGTCGCCGGGCTCGTGGTCGCGGGCGCCGCGACGAGCATGCCCGTGCTCGTCGCCGGGCGGCTCGCGCAGGGCCTCGGCGGCGGCGTCGTCAACGTCACGCTGCTGGTGGCGGTCGCGCGCGCCTACCCCGCGGTGCTGCACCCGCGCGTGTTCGCGTGGTTCTCGACCGCGTGGGTGCTGCCGTCGATCGTCGGGCCCGCGGTCGCCGGGTTCCTCGCCGAGCTCGCCGGCTGGCGCTGGGTGTTCCTCGGCGTCGCGCTGCTCGTCGTGCCGGCGACCGTGCCGCTGCTGGGCGCCGTCCGCGGCCTGGGCCCGGCACGGCACGACCCCGCCCGCGCCGACCCGGCCGAGGGGTCGCCGGCGACGCGCGAGGCCCCGCCCGCAGGCCGTGACGACGCCGCCCGGCGCGTCCTGTGGGCCGTGCTCGTCGCGGCCGCCGTGCTGGCCCTCAACGTCGCCGCACAGCTGCCGCGCGCGTGGTCCGCGCCGGTCGCCGTGGTCGCGGCCGTCGCAGCGCTCGCCGCGGCCCGCCCGCTGCTGCCGCGCGGCACGCTGCGCGCGCGGGCCGGCCTGCCGTCCGTGATCACGACGCGCGTGCTGGTGTCGGGCGCGTTCTTCGGCGCCCAGGTGTACGTGCCGTACCTGCTGGTCGACCGGGACGGGTGGTCGACGTCCGCGAGCGGGCTCGGGCTCTCGACCGCCGCGCTCGCCTGGTCGGCGTCGTCGATCGTCCAGGGGCGCCTCGGGCACCGCCTGCCCAGCCGCACCGCGGTGCGGATCGGCACGGCGCTCGTGGCGGTCGCCGTGGTCGGGGCGACGGTCGTCACCGTGCTGGGCCTGCCCGCGTGGGCGGTCGTCGCGGTGTGGACCGCCGCGGGCGCCGGCATGGGCATGGCGTCGTCGCGGCTCAACGTCCTCGTGCTGGGCTGGTCGGCCCCGCAGGACCAGGGCCGCAACTCCGCCGCCCACAACATCGGCGACTCCGTGGGTGCGTCGCTCGCGCTCGCGCTGACGGGTGTCGTCGTCGTGTCGGTGGGCGGCGGCGACGGCTACGTCGGGCCTGGGCCGTTCGTCGCGGCGTTCGCCCTGACGGCGCTGCTCGCGCTCGGCGCCGCGGCCGTCGCGCCGCGCGTCGGCGTGCCGCCGACCGAGCGCCGGCCGACACCCGGTGCGGCCACCCCGCCGG
>NZ_BCRB01000028.1 GCF_001552375.1 Cellulomonas iranensis NBRC 101100 = JCM 18110
CGTCGGTCGGGCCGGCCGCCGCGGTCTCGGCGGCGACCCGCTCGCGCTCGCGGTGCGTCGCGCGTCGCATGCGCCGCGTGAACGAGACCGCGAGCGCGATGATCGCGACCGCCAGCAGGAACGTCGCGACGAACCCCGCGAACCCGGGCGACCCCTCCTGCGGGCTCTCGTACGTCGGCCCCGGCAGCCGCTCGGCCCACACCACGCCCGCGAGCAGGGCCGTGCCCAGCAGCGCGCTCATCGTGCGTGCTCCGTCCCGCGGATCCCCGCGAACAGGTCGTCCTCGGGCAGCGTCGTCGGCACGCGGGACTCCGCGAGCTCGTACTCCTCGTCGCGCCACGTCGCGAGCTCGACCTCGCGCGGCACCGCGAAGAACCAGCCCTCGGGGTCGATCTGCGTCGCGTGCGCCCGCAGGGCGGCGTCGCGCTGCGGGAAGTAGTCGGCGCACTCGACGCGCGTCGTGACCTCGCGCTCGGGCACCTCGCGCGCCTGCCGCGAGTCGATCCAGTCGCTGAACGGCGACTCGCCGCCCGCCGCGACGATCGCGTCGTGCACGGCCCGCATGCGCGCGAGCGAGAAGCCGTGGTTGTAGTACAGCTTCAGCGGGGTCCACGGCTCGCCGCGGTCGCGGTAGCGCTCGGGGTCGCCCGCGGCGGCGAACGCCTCGACGCCCACGCGGTGGCACATGATGTGGTCCGGGTGGGGGTAGCCGCCCGTGGGGTCGTACGTCGTGATGACGTGCGGCCGGAACTCGCGGACCAGCTCGACGAGCGGCGCGGCGGCCTCCTCGAGCGGCACGAGCGAGAACGAGCCCTCCGGCACGGGGGGCAGCGGGTCCCCCTCGGGCAGGCCCGAGTCGACGAAGCCCAGCCAGTGCTGCCGCACGCCGAGCGCCGCCGCCGCGGCGGCCATCTCCTCGCGGCGCACCGCGCGCATCTCCTCGAGGCCCACGGGCGCGGGACCGTAGTGCGGGTTGAGCACGTCCCCGCGCTCGCCGCCGGTGCAGGTCACGACGAGCACGTCGACGCCCTCCGCCGCGTAGCGGGCCGTGGTCGCGGCACCCTTGCTGGACTCGTCGTCCGGGTGCGCGTGCACCGCCATCAGCCGTAGCCGGTCCGTGCTCACCTGAGGATCCTCCCGTGGCAGGTCGTGGGACGAGAGACAATGATCCCTCACGCGCCGCGCACCGCGTCCGCGCGCCCTCGAGCAGGGCACCCGAGACCGCTCACCGACACCGCACCAGGAGGCCCCACCGTGGTCGCACCGGCCCCCCGCCCGCCCGCCGGGCGCTACGGACCGGAACCCACCGACGGCACGCGCCGCCTGCAGCGCCTCGGGCTCGCCGCGCTCGTGGTGGTCGCGATGCTCGTGATCGGCTGGGTCGGCGGCGGCGTGCTGCGCGACCCCGTGCAGTGGCAGGACGTGGGCTACCGCGTCGACGGGCCGACGCGCACCGAGGTGACGTTCGACGTGACGACCGACGTCGGTCGGTCGGCGACGTGCCGCGTGCAGGCGCTGTCGTCGTCGTACGCGCAGGTGGGCGTGCTCGACGTGCCCGTGCCGCCTGCCGACCACCGCACGCGGCGCGTCACGGTCACGGTGCCGACCGTCGAGCTCGCCGTCACCGGCGTGGTCGACGGGTGCCGCCTCGACGGATGACGCCGATCCCCCGTCCGGGTCAGCGCGTCACCGCGCGCTTGGTAGGCTAGGCGTTTACGCCGCCCCCGGTCCGGCGTCACGCACAGGTCGACGTCACACCGCGGCGGGACGGCACCACCCCCTCCCTCCCGGCACCGCACGGCCTCGACGCGTGCCGGCACGTGGGGCCCACACGCCGCCGACGAGGCGGCCACCGGAGTCAAGGAAGGAGCGATCGTGACGGACACGACTGCTGCCACGTGGCTGACGCAGGAGGCCTACGACCGCCTCAAGGAGGAGCTCACGCACCTCGAGTCGGTGGGTCGCAAGGAGATCGCGGACCGCATCGCGGCGGCCCGGGACGAGGGCGACCTCAAGGAGAACGGCGGCTACCACGCCGCGCGCGAGGAGCAGGCCAAGCAGGAGGCGCGCATCCGCGAGCTGCAGGCCAAGCTGCGCAACGTGCAGATCGGCACGCCGCCGGACGACGGCGTCGTCGAGCCCGGCATGGTCGTGACCGCGGTCGTCGCGGGCGACGAGATGACGTTCCTGCTGGGCTCGCGCGAGATCGCGGGCACCGCGGAGATCGACGTCTTCTCCCCCACGTCGCCGCTGGGCGCCGCGATCCAGGGGCACAAGGTCGGCGACTCGACGTCGTACGAGGCGCCGAACGGCCGTCAGATCCCGGTCGAGATCACCGCGGCGAGCCCGTTCGTCGGCTGACCGCGCACGACCCGTCACGCGGGGGACGCACCGGAGACCCGGTGGCGTCCCCCGCGTGCGTTCAGGCGTCGCCGATGCGGTAGCCCGCGGCGCGCAGCGTGGCCAGCACGGCCGCGCAGTGCTCGGCGCCCTTGGTCTCGATCTGCAGGTCGATCGCGACGTCGCTGAACGCGAGGTCGCCGCCCGTGCGCAGGTGCGACACGTGCATGACGTTGCCGCCCGTCGCGGCGACCTCGTGCAGCAGGTCCGCGAGCGCGCCGGGCGTGTCCTCGACGACGACGTGCAGGTGCAGGTACCGCCCGGCGGACGCGAGGCCGTGCCGCACGACGCGCAGCAGCACGAGCGGGTCGATGTTGCCGCCCGACAGCACGCACACCACGGGCCGCCCGTCGTCGCCCGCGACGCCGCGCGGGTCGGCCATGAGGGCCGCGACGGCCGCGGCGCCGGACGGCTCGACGACGAGCTTGGCGCGCTCCGCGACGAGCAGCAGCGCGCGCGACAGGTCCTCCTCGGACACGGTCCGCACGGGCACCTGGTGGCTCGCGAGCACCTCGAACGGCACGTCGCCGGGCGTGCCGACGGCGATGCCGTCGGCCATGGTCCGCAGCTCGGTCGCCGGCACCGGGCGGCCCGCCGCGAGCGACACCGGGTAGGCGGCCGCGCGGGCCGCCTGCACGCCGATCACGCGCACGTCGGGACGCTCGTCGAGCGCGGCGGCGATGCCGGCGGCCAGGCCGCCGCCGCCGACGGGCACGACGACCGTGCCGACGTCCGGCACCTGCTCGAGGATCTCGAGCGCGACCGTGCCCTGCCCGGCGTCGACGTCGGGGTGGTCGAACGGGTGGATGAGCACGGACCCGGTCCGCGCGGCGTGCTCGCGCGCGTGCACGAGCGCCTCGTCGACCGACGTGCCGGCGAGCTCGACGCGCGCACCGTAGCCGCGGGTCGCCGCGAGCTTGGGCAGCGCGGCGTCGACGGGCATGAAGATCACCGCGTCGATGCCCAGCAGGCGCGCCGCGAGCGCGACGCCCTGCGCGTGGTTGCCCGCGCTGGCGGCGACGACGCCGCGCGCCTGCTCGTCGGCCGTCAGCCGCGCCATGCGCGTGTAGGCGCCGCGGATCTTGAACGACCCGGCGCGCTGCAGGTTCTCGCACTTGAGCCACACGTCGGCGCCGGCCAGCTCGGACAGCGCACGGCTGCGCTGCACGGGCGTGCGCTCGGCGACGCCCTCGAGGAGCGCGGCCGCGGCGCGGACGTCGGCCGGCCCGATCACGGGCCGACCGGCGGGTCGCCCGCCGTGGTGCCGCGCGCGGGGCCGTGCTCGTGGCGGGCCGCGTCGGCCTCGGACTCCGCCTCGGCGGCTGCCGCGATCGCGCGGTCCACCACGGGGTGGCCCTTGGCGCGGATGGGCACGTGGTCGTGCGTGCCGAGCTGCGGGAACTTGTCGTGCCCGTGCAGGTACAGCACGACCGTGTTGACGACCGCCGCGATCGGCACCGCGAACAGCGCACCGACGATCCCGGCGACCAGCGAGCCGGACGTGACGACGAGGAGCACCGCGACCGGGTGCAGCGACACCGCGTGCCCCATGAGGAACGGCTGCAGCACGTGCCCCTCGAGCTGCTGCACGAGCAGCACGATGCCGAGCATGATCAGCGCCGACACCCAGCCCTGCGTGACGAGCGCGACGAGCACCGCGATGGCGCCCGTGACGATCGCGCCCACGAAGGGGATGAAGGAGCCGAAGAACACGAGGACGGCCAGCGGCATCGCGAGCGGCAGCTGCAGGATCGCCGCACCGGCGCCGATGCCGATCGCGTCGACGCCCGCGACGAGGATCTGCGTGCGCGTGTAGGCGCCGAGGGTGACCCAGCCGCGCCGGCCGGCCTGGTGGACGCGCTCGCGCGAGCCCCGCGGCAGCAGCCCGACGAGCCACGCCCAGATGCCGCGCCCGTCGATGAGGAAGAACAGCGTGCAGAACAGCGCGATGAGCGTGCCGGCCGCGACGTGCCCGACCGTGACGCCCACCGACAGCGCGCCCGAGGCGATCTGGTCGGCGCTCGACGCGGCGGCGTCCTGCAGCTGCGTGATCCACTCGTCGATGTCGGCCGTGCCGAGGTGCAGCGGCCCCTCCGACAGCCAGTCGACGAGCTTGGTGACGCCGTCGCTGGCCTGGTCCCACAGCTCGGTGACGCCGTTGACGATCGACTGCCCCGCGAGCGTCAGCAGCCCCGCGACGAGCCCGAGGAGCAGCACGACCGCGATCCCCGACGCCGCGGCGCGCGGCAGCCGCAGCCACCGCTGCAGCGCGCGCACCAGCGGCGAGAGCAGCACCGTGAGGAGCAGCGCGATCGCCACGGGCACGACGATGACCTTGAGGACCGCCAGACCCCACACGCCGAGCGCGACGGCCGCGAGGATGACGATGAGGCGCCAGGACCACGCGGCGGCCGCCTGCACGGCGGGCGGCACGGGCCCCGGGCGCGGGGTCGCGGCGGTGCCGGGGGCGGGCAGCGGCTCGGCGGGCGCACCCTCCTGCGCCGCGCCGGGTGCGCCGTCGGCCGCCGGGGCGGCCGTCGTGGCGTCGTCGCGACGGCCGGGCGTGCTCATCGACCGAGCCCGGCGGCCGCGAGCGCCTGGCCGAGGTCGGCGAGCAGGTCCTCGACGTCCTCGATGCCGACGGACAGCCGCACGAGGTCGTCGGGGACCTCGAGCGCGGTGCCCGCGACGGAGCCGTGCGTCATGCGCCCGGGGTGCTCGATCAGCGACTCGACGCCGCCGAGCGACTCGGCGAGCGTGAACACGCGCGTCGCGGCGCACACCGCGACCGCGGAGTCGGCGGAGCCGGTGCGGAAGGCGACCATGCCGCCGAACCCGCGCATCTGCCGCGCTGCGACCTCGTGGCCGGGGTGCTCGGGCAGGCCGGGCCACAGCACCTCGGTGACGCCGGGGTGCTCGACGAGGAACCGCGCGACGGCCTCGGCGTTGGCCACGTGGCGGTCCATGCGCACCGCGAGGGTCTTGAGGCCGCGCAGCGTGAGCCACGCGTCGAACGGGCCCGCGACGGCGCCCGACGCGTTCTGCAGGAAGCCGACCGCGTCGCGCAGCGACGTCGTGCCCGTGGGCCCGGTCATGCCCGCGGGCAGCTGCGCGCCGTCCGCGACGACCACGGCACCGCCGACGACGTCGGAGTGCCCGCCGACGTACTTCGTGGTCGAGTGCACGACTGCGTCGGCGCCCAGCGCGAGCGGCTGCTGCAGGTACGGCGTCGCGAACGTGTTGTCGACGATCAGCACCGCGCCGTGCGACTGCGCGTGCGTCGCGATCGCCGCGACGTCGGCGATGCCCAGCAGCGGGTTGGTGGGCGTCTCGACCCAGATCGCCTTGGTGCGGCCCGGCTGGATCGCCGCGAGCACCGCGTCGGGGTCGGACAGGTCGACGGGCGTGTGCTCGATGCCCCACGGGCCCAGGACGCGCGCGATCAGGCGGTACGTGCCGCCGTACGCGTCGTCGGGCACCACGACGTGGTCGCCGGGGCGCAGCACCGAGCGCAGCAGCGCGTCCTCGGCCGCGAGGCCCGACGCGAACGCGAACCCCGCGGCGCCGCCCTCGACGGCGGCGAGCGCCTCCTGCAGCGCGTCGCGCGTCGGGTTGGCCGAGCGGGAGTACTCGTAGCCGTCGCGCAGGCCGCCGACGCCGTCCTGCTTGTACGTCGAGACCTGGTGGATCGGCGTCACCACCGCCCCCGTGCGGGGGTCCGGGTCCTGACCTGCGTGGATGGCACGGGTCGAGAAGCCGGCGGCGGACCAGTCGTGGGGCTGCGCGAGCGGGTCGTGGGTCACGCCCCCAGGCTAGGCGGTGGCGCGCGCGGCAGCGCAGGCGCACACGCGGGTGGTGGCGCACGGCACGCGGAACACGGGCCACGGTGCGCCTGTTGCACGTCGTGGACCCGACGACAAGGAGACGGTCATGGCCTCGCTGTTCGAGACGCTGCTGGGCTCGTCGCTGCGCACCACGATGGTGGACGCGGAGCACGCCCTCAAGGGACGGGACGGGTACCCCTACGCGGTCCCGTCGACGCACGCGGTGCTGGGCACGCCGCTGCAGGGCCCCTGGCCCGACAGCACGCGCGTGCTGTACCTGGCCTCGGGGTGCTTCTGGGGCGCCGAGAAGGAGGCGTGGCAGCTGCCCGGCGTCGTCACCACGGCCGTCGGCTACATGGGCGGGTTCACGCCCTACCCGACGTACGAGGAGACGTGCACGGGCCGCACGGGCCACACCGAGACGGTGATGGTCGCATACGACCCGACCGTGCTGTCCGACGTCGACCTGCTGCGGCACTTCTGGGAGGAGCACGACCCCACCCAGGGCTTCCGCCAGGGCAACGACGTGGGCACGCAGTACCGCTCCGCGGTGTTCTTCACGACGCCCGAGCAGGGCGCGGCCGCGCAGGAGACACGCGACGCGTTCGCGCCGGTCCTCAAGGCCCGCGGCTACGGCGACGTGACGACGGAGATCCGCCCGGTCGAGGAGGCCGGCACGTTCTACTACGCCGAGGACTACCACCAGCAGTACCTCGAGAAGAACCCGGCGGGGTACTGCCCGGTGAACTCCACCGGCGTCGCCTGCCCGGTCCCCTCGGCCTGACCGAGCCGGATCGCCCTCTCACCACCCGGTGAGAGGGCGATCCAGTCACCCCACCCACCCCTCCGCGAGAGCGCGATCCAGTCACCCTCACCCGCGAGAGTGCGATTCAGTCACGGCGCCGTCGCCGCGAGATCCGGCACGGAGTGCCCGTCCCTCGGCCAGACGGTGCTGGATCGCACTCTCACCACCTGGTGAGAGGGCGATCCAGTCATCTACCCACCCGGTGAGAGGGCGATCCAGCCCCCACCCACCCGGTGAGAGGGCGATCCAGTCATCAACCCAACCGGTGAGAGGGCGATCCAGCCACGGCCGCTTCGCCGTGAGACGACGGGCGCTGGCCGGCACCCGTCGGGCGGGTGTGGGTGGCGCGGGTGAGGATGGGCGCATGCTGCTCGACGACGTCGCCGACGCGTCCGCCCGCGTGGCCGCGACGCGGTCGCGGCTCGCCAAGCGCGCGGTGCTGGTCGACGTGCTGCGGCGCGCGGGGGCCGACGGGACGCACGACGTCGCGGTCGTGGCGCGCTACCTCGCGGGCGAGCTGCGGCAGCGGCGCACGGGCCTGGGCTGGCGGTCGCTGGCCGGGATGCCCGGGCCCGCGGACGCGCCGACGCTGACGGTCGCGGAGGTCGACGCCGCGTTCGCGACGATGGCGGAGATGTCCGGCCCCGGGTCCGCCACGGCCCGCACCGACGCCGCCCGCGCGCTGTTCGGCGCCGCGACCGAGCGCGAGCAGCACCTGCTGCGGGGGCTCGTCAGCGGTGAGCTGCGCCAGGGCGCGCTGGACGCGCTGCTGCTCGACGCGGTCGCCGAGGCCGCGGGCGTCCCCGCCGACGTCGTGCGGCGCGCCGCGATGCTCGCGGGCGAGACCGAGGCGGTCGCCGTCGCCGCGCTCGCCGCACCCTCCCCCGAGGACGCCCGGACCGCCCTCGCGGGGTTCACGCTCGCCGTGGGGCGGCCGGTGCGCCCGATGCTCGCGCAGTCCGCGCCCGACGTGCCGACGGCGGTCGCGCAGCTCCTCGGACGGGCGGGGACCTCCGACGGGCCGGCGGCCGAGGTGGTCGTCGACACCAAGCTCGACGGCATCCGGGTCCAGGTGCACCGCGACGGCGACGACGTGCGCGTGTACACGCGCAGCCTCGACGACGTGACGGCGCGCGTGCCCGAGCTCGTCGCGGCCGTCCGCGCGCTGCCCGCGCGCACGCTCGTGCTGGACGGCGAGGCGCTCGCGCTCGACGCCGACGGCCGCCCGCGCCCGTTCCAGGAGACGGCCTCGCGCAGCGCCACGCGCGACGCCGACCTCGCGGGCGCGACGACGCTCACGCCGTTCTTCTTCGACGTGCTGCACGTCGACGGCCGCGACCTGCTCGACGCGCCGCTGCGCGAGCGGCTGGCCGTGCTCGACCGGGTCGCGGCGCCGCACGTCGTGCAGCGGGTGGTCACGAGCGACCCGGCCGTGGCGGCCGAGCACTTCCGGTCCGTCGTCGCCGCCGGGCAGGAGGGCGTGGTCGTCAAGGCGTCCGACGCCCCGTACGAGGCGGGACGCCGCGGCGCCGCGTGGGTCAAGGTCAAGCCGCGGCACACGCTCGACCTCGTGGTGCTGGCCGTCGAGCGGGGGTCGGGGCGGCGGTCCGGGCTGCTGTCGAACATCCACCTGGGCGCACGCGACCCCGCGACCGGCGGGTTCGTCATGCTCGGCAAGACGTTCAAGGGCATGACCGACGAGACGCTCGCGTGGCAGACCGCGCGGTTCCGCGAGCTGGCGGTCGCCGACGACGGCTGGACCGTGACCCTGCGACCCGAGCAGGTCGTCGAGGTCGCGTTCGACGGGCTGCAGCGCTCGACACGCTACCCGGGCGGGCTCGCGCTGCGGTTCGCGCGGGTCCTGCGGTACCGCGAGGACAAGCCCGCCGCCGAGGCGGACACCATCGATGCGGTGCGCGCGCTCGCCGCGCCGGCCTGACGGCTCCGCGGGGTCGACGCAGCCGCCCAGGGCGGCGGCGGGCGGCACCTCCCGGCGCGCCGACGCGCCGAGAGGTCCCTACGCTGGCGGTGAGGGATCTGCCCAGGGGGAGAGCATGAACCGCTCGATCAGCATCCTGTTCCGCGCCATCCCGCTCGCGATGGGCGCCGTATGCCTCGCGTTCGGCCTGGACGTGCTGTCCGGCGGCTCGGACGCCGGACACTTCGTCGCCGGGCACGTCTGCCTCGCGCTCACCGCGATCTGCGTCGCGCTGTTCACGACGGCGGCGACGATCATCCGCCAGCTCGTGCACCGCTACGGCGAGGTGTGGGAGATCGTCCTGCCCGTCCTCGGCTACGCGGTGGCTGCCGCGACGACGCTCTGGGGCGCGCTCGTCGCGGCCGGCGGGTCCGAGCCGCAGCGCGTCGTCGCCGGGCACGTCCTCATCGGCATCGGCTTCATCGCCGCGTGCGTCAGCACGGTCGCGACGGCGTCCACCAAGTTCGTCCTCATCCAGCGGTCCGCCGCGCTCGGCGCCGGGGGCGGCGCGCCGGACGGCGCGTACACGCGGGCCGCCGGCCGGGCGCTCGTCGCGGTGCCGGCCGTGCTCGCGACCGTGGGTCTGGTGCTGTCGGCCACGCTCTACGCCCACGGCGGCACGCCGCACCTGGTGGCGGCGCACGTGCTCACCGGGCTGTCGCTCGTCTGCGCGTCGCTCGTCGCGCTCGTCGCGAGCATCGTGCGGCAGGTGCGCAACGAGTTCGGCGACGCCGAGCGCTACCGCTGGTCGTGGTGGGTGGCCGCGATGGGGACCGTCAACGTCGCCCTCGGGATCGGGGTGCTGCTCGCGTCCGACGACCCCGCGCGGCTCGCACCCGGGACCGTGCTCGTCGGCCTCGGGCTGGTCTGCTTCAGCATCCTGTCCAAGGTGCTGCTGCTCGCGCTGGTGTGGCGGCGGGTCTTCGCGCTGGCGAACCGCATCCCGCTGATCCCCGTGGGCACCGCGCTCGCGTGCCTCTTCTTCGCGGCGTTCCTCTTCGAGGCCAGCACGCGGCAGCCCGGCTACTTCGTCGGCGCGCACGTGCTGGTGGGCCTCGGCGCCGTGTGCTTCACGCTGTTCTCGATCGTGTCGATCCTCGAGGCGGGCACCTCGACGTCGTGACGGCGGACGGCGCCCGCACCGCGGACGACGGGCTGCACGCGGGCACGCCGTGAGGCAGGGTGTCCGGATGGACGAGACGGCCGGGACCCTGCCGGCAGCGCCCGAGGACGGGCTCCGGCGCGTCGCCGCGCCGTCCGCCTGGCGCGTCGTCGCCGCGGCGCTCGTGTGCGGCTCGGCCGTGCTCATGTTCGCGCTGCACGTCCGGCCGCTCGCGTACGCCCCGCTCGTCGTGGGCGTGCTGCTCGCGTGGGCGGTCGACCGCGTGCTGGGGCGCGACCTGCTCGTGGTCGCGACCGGCATGGTCATCGTCTCGACCATCCCGCTCGGCGCCGACCTGTCCGACCTCGGCATGGTGCGGTTCACGATCGCGCTGTCGCTCGCCGTGGTGATCCCGTACGTGCTGTCGCGGCACGTCAACGGCGACGACGTCGTCCGGTTCCCGTGGCGCACCGGGCGGCGGTGGACGCGCACGCAGTGGGCGTACCTGCTGTTCGTCGTGGGCGCCGGGTACCTCGTGCTGCCGTTCTACTTCCTCGACTCGGGCGCGTACCGGAACTGGCCCACGGTCGTGGAGGGGCACGAGGTCGCGCGCCTGTTCGTCGGCGTCAACGCCGTCGGAACGTGGGACGAGCTGTTCTTCATCTGCATCGTCTTCGCGCTGCTGCGCCGGCACTTCGGCCTGTGGACCGCGAACGTGCTGCAGGCGCTCGTCTTCGTGTCGTTCCTGTGGGAGCTCGGCTACCGCGAGTGGGGCCCGCTCCTGACGATCCCGTTCGCCCTCATCCAGGGCTTCACGTTCAACCTCACCAAGTCCCTCACCTACGTGCTGGTCGTGCACCTGCTCTTCGACGCCGTCGTCTTCATGGTGCTCGTGCACGCCCACACCCCCGAGCTGTTCGACGTCTTCGTCACCGCACCCGCGCGCTGAACCGTCGCGCCGCACCACCCGAGAGGCAGGACCCCCATGACCGACGCGCTCACCACCTGGGCCGGCAGCCACACGTTCCGCGGCGGACCGCTCGTGCACCCCACGAGCGTCACCGAGGTCGCCGAGCTCGTCGCCGGCGCGCAGCACGTGCGCGCGATCGGCTCGCGGCACTCGTTCCACGACCTCGCCGACTCCCCCGGCACGCTCGTCGCGCTCGACCGGCTCGAGGTCCCGACCGTCGTCGACCCCGACGCCCGCACCGTGACCGTCGGCGCGGGCGTGCGGTACGGCGAGCTCGCGCGCGACCTGCACGCCGCGGGCTGGGCCCTGCACACCATGGCCTCGCTGCCGCACATCGCGGTCGCCGGCACGGTCGCGACGGCCACGCACGGTTCGGGCGACGCGTCGCCCAACCTGTCGGCGGTGGTCCGTGGCCTGGAGGTCGTCGGCGCGGGCGGCGAGGTGCGCGTCCTGGGCCCCGACGACCCCGAGCTCGCGGCGTCCGTGGTGGGCCTCGGCGCGCTGGGCGTCGTCACGCGCGTGACGTTCGCGATCCAGCCGACGTACGACGTCGCGCAGGAGGTGTGGCTCGACCTGCCGTGGGACGTCGCGCTCGGACGGTTCGACGCGATCATGGGCTCGGCGTACTCCGTGAGCCTGTTCACCGACTGGACCGGCGACGCCGTCGGCCAGGTGTGGCGCAAGCACCGGGTCGACGCCGGGACGCTCGGGGACGACGCCGTGCTCGCGGGCGCGCGCCCCGCCGAGGGCCCCGTGCACCCCGTGCCCGGCCAGGACCCCGCGGCCTGCACGCAGCAGGGCGGCGTGCCCGGCCCCTGGCACGAGCGCCTGCCGCACTTCCGGCTCGAGTTCACGCCCAGCGCGGGTGCCGAGCTGCAGTCCGAGTGGCTCGTGCCGCGCGCGCACGCCGTCGCCGCGATCGAGGCGCTGCGCGGGCTGAGCGACCAGGTGTCGCCGCTGCTGATGATCAGCGAGATCCGCTCGATCGCGGGCGACGACCTGTGGCTGTCGACCGCGCACGGCGGCGACCGCGTGGGCCTGCACTTCACCTGGCAGCCGCGCCGCGCCGAGGTCGAGGCCGTGCTGCCCGTGATCGAGGCCGCGCTCGCGCCGTTCGACGCGCGCCCGCACTGGGGCAAGCTCTTCGCCGGCCCGGGCGCCGGGCGGACCTGGCAGGACCTCTACCCGCGGTGGGACGACGCCCGCGCGCTGATCGAGCGCTGCGACCCCGCGGGCGTCTTCGCGAACGACTACCTGCGGCGCGTGGGCCTGCACTGACGCACAGGCGCCGCACAGGGCCGCCTCAGCGGCTTCGCGGGCGGGCCGCTCAGGCTCGAGCTCACCGGGACACCCCAGGGAGCACACCATGAGCGCCACCCGCACCGACGCACCGACCGCCACCCCGCCGGACGGCGCCCGCACCGCCGAGCCGGCCGGCAGGCTCGGCCCCGCCGGGCACCTCGGCCCGTCCGCCGCCGCCGGCGCACCACCCGCCGCACCACGGCGGTCGCACGCCCGCGCGCTGCTGCCGCCCGTGCGGCGTGCGTGGTGGCGCGACGCGGTCGCGGCGCTCGTCGGCGGGCACCTCGCGCTCGTCACGCTGCTGTGGGCCACCGCGGACGGCCTCGACGTGTCCACCACGGCCGCGCTCGCGACGTCCGCGGGGCGGCTGCTGGGGCTGTGGGCGTCCGCGCTGCTGCTGGTCCAGGTGCTCGGCATGGCGCGCGTGCCGTGGGTCGAGCGCGCGGTCGGGCAGGACCGGCTGAGCGCGTGGCACCGGTGGGCGGGCTTCACGTCGTTCTGGATGCTCGTCGCGCACCTCGTGCTCGTGACCGTGGGGTACGCGGCGTCCGACGGGCGCGGCGTGGTCGGCGAGCTCGTGCAGCTGGTGCTGACGCTGCCCGGCATGCTGCTGGCGGCCGCGGGCACCGCGCTGCTCGTCGCCGTCGTGGGGCTGTCGGTGCGCGCCGCGCGCCGCCGCCTGCGCTACGAGTCCTGGCACCTGCTGCACCTGTACGCGTACCTCGGCGTGGGCCTCGCGCTGCCGCACCAGCTGTGGACCGGCACGAGCTTCCTGCTGCACCCGTGGGCCGCGACGTACTGGTGGGCGCTGTACGGCGTCACCTTCGTCTCGGTGGTCGTGTTCCGCCTCGTCCGGCCGCTCGCGCTGTCGCTGCGGCACGACCTGCGCGTCGCGGCCGTGCTGCCCGACGCGCCGGGGCTGGTCTCGGTCGTGGTGCGCGGCCGCGACCTGCACCGGCTGCGCGCCGAGGCCGGGCAGTTCTTCGTGTGGCGGTTCCGCACCGGCGCCGGGTGGACGCGCGCGCACCCGCTGAGCCTGTCGGCCGTGCCGCGGACCGACGGGCTGCGCGTGACCATGGACGTGACGGGCGACGACGGCGCCCGGGTCGCCGCGGCCCGGCCCGGCACGCGCGTGCTCGTCGAGGGGCCGTTCGGGCGCGTGACCCCGAGCAGCCGCCGGCACGCGAGGCTCGCGGCGTTCGCCGCCGGCGCGGGCGTCGCGCCGGTGGTCGGTCTGCTCGAGCACGGCGCGGCGCACCCCGGCGTCGACACGCTCGTGCTGCGGCACCGCGACGACGCCGACCTGCCGCTGCGGGACGACGTCGACGCGCTCGTGCGGCACGCGGGCGTGCGGTTCCTCGACCTGCCGGGGCCGCGCTCGCGCACCGGCACGCCGTGGCTGCCGGCCCACCTGGGCCACCACGCGGGCCCCGCCGCGCTGCACCAGCTCGTCCCGGACCTGCTCGACCACGACGTCGTCGTGTGCGGGCCGCCCGCCTGGACCGCCGCGCTCGTCGCCGACCTGCGCACCGCGGGCGTCGCCCGCTCCGCCATCCACGTCGAGAGCTACGTCTGGTAGGTCGTCATGCGCCGCATCCTCCTGAGCATCGTCACGACCGTCTCGGGCGTCGTGCTGCTCCTGCAGTACCCCACGAGCCTCGACCGCTCGGCCGGCACGACCGACGTCACGGCCGCGGGGACCACCACGACCGGGACGACCGGCGGAGCCCCGTCGGCGGGGTCCTCCGCCGGGTCCGACCCTGCGGCGTCGGCGAGCGCGTCGTCGTCCGGGTCGTCCGGGGCGTCCGGGACGTCGGACGGCTCGTCCAGCGGGTCGTCCGCCGGTTCGTCCGGCGGGGCGTCGGACGGCTCGTCCGGCGGGTCGTCGGCCGGCACCGGGCTGACCGACGGCCGGTACACGGCGTCGACGTCGATGCGCTACGGCACCGTGAGCGTGACCGTCACGGTGAGCGGCGGTCGGGTCACGGCCGCGTCGGGCTCGCAGGACTCGCAGGACGGGCACTCGCGGCAGGTCTCATCGGCCGCGCTGCCGACCCTCGACGACGAGGCGACGACCGCGGGCGGCGCGTCGATCGCGATGGTGTCGCACGCGACGTTCACGAGCGAGGCGTACGCGCGGTCGCTGCAGGCCGCGCTCGACCAGGCACGCCCGTGAATGCCGTGGCGGGCGCCCGCCCGGACGCCGCCGCCGTCGCGGCCGCCGCGCGCCCGACCGACCTGCCGGCGGACCCGTCGGACCCGTCGGACGGCCCTGCGGCCCGCGCCGCCGACGCCCTCGCGCGCGCGGCGGCGGCGCTGCCGGTGCGCGCGTGGGTCGAGCACCACATGGGCATGCCGTGGAGCGTGCACGTGCGCGGCGACGCGGCGCACGACCCGCGCACCGCCGCGACGGTCGAGCGCGCGTTCGCGCGCGTGGCCGCGCTCGACGCCGAGCTGAGCCCGTTCCGCGCGGGATCGGCGCTGAACCGGCTGCGCCGCGGCGAGCTCGCGCTCGCCGACGCACCGGACGCCCTGCGCGCCGTGCACGCCCGCTGCCTCGCGGCACGCGACGCGACCGACGGCGCGTTCGACGCGTGGGGCTGGCGTGACGGGTTCGACCCGACGGGCCTGTCGAAGGGCTGGTCGGTCGACCACGTGCTCGGGCTGCTGGGCGTGCTCGACGCGGACGTCGCGGTGGGTGCGGGCGGCGACGTCGGCGTGCGCTCGGCGTCGGGGCTGCCGTGGCGCGTGGGCGTCGAGGACCCGGCCGACCGGGGGCGGCTGCTCGCGCACGTCGACCTGCTGGACGGCGGCGTCGCGACGTCGGGCACGGCGGCGCACGGCGGGCACGTCGTCGACCCGCGCACCGGCGGCCCGGTGTGGGGCGTCCGGTCGGCGACGGTCGTCGCCGCGGACGTCGTGACCGCCGACGTGTGGGCGACCACCGCGATGGTGCTCGGCCCGGGCGACGCACCGGCACGGCTCGCGGCGCTGCCGGGGACGCGGGGCGTCCTCGTCACGGCCGACGGCGCCGTGCACCGCTGGGCGACGCCCTGAGCGTGCCGGGTCAGTCCCAGTCGGTGGTGCGCGTGCGCAGGTCGGTCCACCCGGACCGTCCGAGGGGCGACGTCGTGCGCACCCGGTCGCCGGGGTGCAGGCGCGGGTCGGTGGCGTAGCGGCGGGCCGCCTCGCGCTCGGCGTCGACGTCGCCCGCGTCGGCCCGCACCAGCAGGTCGGCGATCTCGTCGGCGAGCGCGTCGAGCTCGGCCTCGGGCACGTCGCCGGGTGCCGGGCCCCACACGTCCCACAGCAGGAGCTCGTCGCGCCGCCGGTGCGCGAGCTCGAGCGTGAGGTACGCGCGGACCAGGCCGCGGCCGCGCAGCGCGGGCACGCCCCGCACGCCGTACGCGTCGAGGTCGAGGCCGTGCGCGCGGTGGGCGACCCACAGCTCGGCGGCGGTGGGGAACGGGCTGTGCGGGCCCGTCGGCATGTCGAACGGGTCGAACGGCTCACCGGCGAGCGGCGCGGCCCCGAAGGCGGCGTCGAGCTCGGGGTCGCTGCGCACCCAGCGCGCGCCGTCCCACCGCTCGACGACGACGTGGTCGAGGGCGAGCGCGGGGTCGAGGTAGCGCGCGAAGCCGACGCGCGAGCGCGCGGGCACGCCGTGCGCGCGGAGCGCGCCGACGACGAGGAGCGTGTGGTCGCGGCAGCAGCCGGCGACACGGTCGGCGTGCGGGCGGCCCGCGAGCGGCGCGGACGAGGCCGCGAGGCCGGCGGCCAGGATCCGGTCGAGCCAGCGCAGGTCGATCGTGGGCAGGCGCGCGGGGTCGAGCGTGTGCGCGGACGCGCGGTAGTGGCCGATGAGGCCGGTGGCCGCGGCGTGCAGGTCCTCGGGGCGGGTGCCGACGGCCACGAGGACGGCGGCGTGCTCGCGGGGGTCGCTGTACTCCGAGTGCGCGGCCCACCAGGCGGGGTCGACGTCGAGGCTCGTGGTGCTGCTCACGGCGGCATCCTGCCGCGAGCGCCGCACGGGGCCACGGCGCGTCCACGGCGGGAGACGCGGACGCGCGACGTGCCGTCGCGCGCGGCCGGGCCCGGACGCACGCGCGGCCGGCACCCGTGGGGGCCGGCCGCGCGGTGGTGACGTCGCGTCAGCTGACGCCGACGATGTCGACGACGAAGACCAGCGTGTCGCCGCCCTTGATGCCGGCCTGCGGCACGCCGCGGTCGCCGTACGCGAGGTGCGACGGGATCGAGAGCAGCACGCGCGAGCCGACCTGCTGGCCGACGAGGCCCTCGTCCCAGCCGGCGATGACGGCGCCGACGCCGATCGGGAAGCTGATGGACGACCCGCGGTCGAACGAGTTGTCGAAGACACCGCCCTGCCACGACTGGCCGAGGTAGTGCACCTCGATGTCCTGACCCGCCTCGACGAGCGCGCCGTCGCCGCGGCTGAGCACCACGACCTCGAGCTCACCCGACGGCTGCGCGTCCGGGAACGTGAGCGTGGGCTTGGTGCCGGGAGCGCCCGAGACCTCGGGCAGCGCTGCGGCCATGTCGACTTCTCCTTCGGTGGGTGACAGTGCCCGCCCATCCTGCCCTGCGCACGGTGGGGGTGCGCGGCGCCGTTCGCCCTCGGCGGATGGACACCGTTGGCTAATGGCATTAGCTTTACCGCATGACGCACCTCCTCACCGTGCCCGAGGGCACCGTCTCCTACGAGGTCCACGGCCCCGACGGCGGCACGACCGTCGTCCTCGTGCCCGGCATGGGCGACCTGCGGTCCTCCTACCGCGACCTGGTCGACCCGCTCGTGACCGCCGGCCACCGCGTCGTCGTCACCGACGTGCGCGGCCACGGCGACGGGACGCACGCGTTCGCCCGTCACGGCGTCGAGCCCACCGCGCAGGACGTGTCGGCGCTGCTCGACGCGCTGGGCGTCGACGCCGACCACCCCGCCGTGCTCGTCGGCTCGTCCTTCGCGGCAGGGTCGGTCGCACGCGTCGCCGCCCTCGAGCCGGCGCGGGTCCGGGGCGTCGCGCTGCTCGCGTACGCCGCGAACGACGCGCCCGCGGGGCGCGCGGTCACCGCGCAGGTCCGCCTGCTGCTGGCGCGCCCGTGGGGAGCCGCGGCGTGGGCGTGGTTCTACGGCAGCCTGCTGAAGGGCCGCCGCGCCACCTGGACCGACGCGCACCTCACGGACCTGCGGCGCGCGCTGCGCACGCCCGGCGCGCTCGGGCAGCTGCGCCGGCTCGCCCTCGCGCTGACGGCAGGCGGGCACCGCACGCTGCTCGACCAGGTGCGCGTCCCCGTCCTCGTCGTCACCGGCGCCCTCGACCCCGAGACGCCGGACCCCGCGGCCACGCACGCCGCGACGCTCGCGACCGTGCCGCACGACGCCGTCACCGGGCTGCTCGTGCCCGAGGCGGGCCACTACCCGCAGCACCAGCGCGCCGACCTCGTCGCGCCCGCGCTCGTCGACCTCGTCGCGGGCCTGCCGCGCACGAGCGGGGCCCCGGCGACGGGCGGCGACGCGTGAGCCCGCGCGCCGGGCTCGACCGGGCCGCCGTCACCGAGCACGCCCTCGCGGTCGTCGACGCCGGCGGGCCCGAGGCGTGGCAGGCGCTGTCGCTCGCCGCCGTCGCGGCGCGCGCGGGCGTCGCGGTGCCCAGCCTCTACAAGCACGTCGACGGCCTGCCGGGGCTGCGGCGCGAGGTCGCGCTGCGGGCGGTGACCGAGCTCGACGACGTCGTCGCGGCGGCCGCCGCCACCACCGACGACCCCGACGCGCGCCTGCGGGCCGTGGCGCACGCCATCCGCGCCTGGGCGCGCCGGCGCCCCGGCCGCTACCAGGCCGTGCAGGGCGGCTGGCTGTCGCAGGCGGACGCGGGCGAGGTGCACGCCGCGAGCCTGCGCGCGGTCGACCGCCTCGCGGCCCTCGTCGCCGACCTGGGCGTGCCGCCCGAGCGGCGCGTCGACGCCGTGCGGGCCGTGCGCGCCGGCGTGCACGGGTTCGTCGTGCTCGAGCTCGAGGGCGGCTTCGGCATGACCGAGGACGTCGGGACGAGCTTCGCGTACCTCGTCGACGGGCTGGTCGCGGGGCTGCGCCGCGCGGCGGACGGCACCTGAGCCCGCCCGCCGCGCGCGGGCGTCAGCGGGCCAGCACGTCCCGCAGCCAGCGCAGCTGCGCGTCGACCTGGAAGCCCTGCCCGCCCTCGTGCTCGTTGAACTCGTAGACCTCGATCGCCTGCGCGGGGCGCTCGGGCGCGAGCGTGCCGTAGTGGTTGTACGCCGCGAACACGGTCGACGGCGGGCAGATCGGGTCGCGCAGCGCGACCGAGAACAGCGTCGGCGCGGTCGCGCGGCGCCCCAGGTGCACGCCGTCGAGGTACGACAGCGTGCGCATCGCGGCGTCCTTGTGGTCGCGGTGCACCGCGAGGTACGTGACGACCTCGTGGTACGGGTCGGTGTCAACCAGCGCGATCGCGCGCGGCACGTGGCACAGGAACGGCACGTCGGGCATGACGCCCGCGAGGCCCTCCGTGAGCCCGGCGACCGCGAGCGTGATGCCGCCGCCCTGCGACCCGCCCGTGACGACCACGCGCTCGGGGTCGACGCCCGGCAGCGACCGCACGGCCTCGACCGCGCGCACGCCGTCGGTGAACACGCGCCGGTAGTAGTGGTCCGCCGGGTCGAGGATCCCGCGCGTCATGAACCCGGGCACCTGCGGGCCCGCGCCCACGGGGTCGGGGGTGTCGCCGCCGCTCCCCCAGCGCGACCCCTGGCCGCGCGTGTCCATGAGCAGGTGCACGTAGCCCGCCGCGGCCCACGCGAGCCGCTCGTGCGGGCGCCCGCGACCGCCGCCGTAGCCGATGAACTCGACGACCGCGGGCAGCGACGACCCGTCCGTGGCCGAACCCGCGGGGCGCGTCACCCACGCCTTGACGGGGTGGCCGCCGAACCCGGCGAACGTCACGTCCTCGACGTCGACCAGCGCGAGCCCCGCGTCGTACGGCTCGCGGCGCACGTCCAGGTCGAACGCGCGCGTCTCCGCGAGCGTCGTCGCCCAGAACTCGTCGAGGTCGGCGGGCTCGTCGAGCTCGGGCAGGTAGCGCTCGAGCTCGGGCAGGGGCAGGTCGTACAGCGCCATCGCGGGTGCACCTCCGGGCAGTGGCCCGGGAAGGGGGCACCCGGGACCGGCGCAGCGATGCTAGCGCGGTCGCAAGCGCTTCCCCGCCGCGCCACGGCGCGCTGCCGCGGACGGTGCGCCACCCGGGCGACGAACCGTCCGCGCAGGTCGGCGGGGTACCGACGTGCGCCGTCGGTCAGCGCGCGAGGAACCCCAGCAGGTCGTGGCGCGTGAGCACGCCCACGGGTCGGCCGTCGTCGACGACCATGAGCGCGTCGGCCTTCTCGAGCGCGGCACGCGCGGCGTCGACCGGCTCGCCCGAGCCGATGAGCGGCAGCGGCGCGGACATGTGCGCGTCGACGCGGTCCGCGAGCGACGCGACGCCCGAGAACACCGCGTCGAGCAGCTCGCGCTCGCTCACCGCGCCCGCGACCTCGCCGATCATCACGGGCGGCTCGGCGCCGACCACGGGCATCTGCGAGACGCCGTACTCGCGCAGGATCTCGATCGCGTCGCGCACCGTCTCGGTGGGGTGCGTGTGCACGAGCGCGGGCAGGTCGCCGCCCTTGGTGCGCAGCACGTCCGCGACCGTCGCGCCCTCGCCGCCCGCGAGGAAGCCGTACGAGCGCATCCACGAGTCGTTGAAGATCTTCGACATGTACCCGCGGCCGCTGTCGGGGAGGATCACGACGTACACCGCGCGGGCCGCGGCCTGCGGGTCGCGCTCCTGCAGCGCCCGCGCGTGCCGCAGCGTCGCCTCGACGGCCATGCCGCACGAGCCGCCGACCAGCAGACCCTCCTCGCGCGCCAGGCGGCGCGTCATCGCGAACGAGTCGGCGTCCGACACCGCGACGATCTCGTCCGGCACCGACGGGTCGTACGCGGCCGGCCAGAAGTCCTCGCCCACGCCCTCGACGAGGTAGGGCCGCCCGTCGCCGCCCGAGTACACCGAGCCGGCGGGGTCGGCGCCGACCACGACGACGCGCCCGCCGTCGGCCTCCGCGCGGTCCGCCGACGCGTCGTGCAGGTAGCGGCCGGTGCCCGTGATGGTGCCGCCCGTGCCGACGCCCGCGACGAGGTGCGTGATCCGCCCCTCGGTGTCGGCCCAGATCTCGGGGCCCGTGCTCGCGTAGTGGCTCGCCGGCCCGTTCGGGTTGGCGTACTGGTTCGGCTTCCACGCGCCCGGCGTCTGCGCAGCGATGCGGTCCGACACCGAGTAGTACGAGTCGGGGTGGTCGGGCGGCACGGCCGTGGGCGTCACGACGACCTCGGCGCCGTACGCGCGCAGCACGTCGCGCTTGTCCTGGCTGACCTTGTCGGGGCAGACGAACACGCAGCGGTACCCCTTGCGCTGCGCGACGAGCGCGAGCCCGACGCCCGTGTTGCCCGACGTCGGCTCGACGATCGTGCCGCCCGGCTGCAGCTCGCCCGAGGCCTCGGCGGCCTCGATCATGCGCAGCGCGATGCGGTCCTTCACCGACCCGCCGGGGTTCAGGTACTCGACCTTCGCCAGGATGGTGGCGGTCAGGCCGGTGGTCACGGACGAGAGCCGCACGAGCGGGGTGCCGCCGACGAGCTCGGAGATGTGCTGGGCGTACTTCACGCGCCCGATCCTCTCATCGTCCCGGGAGCGGCAGGGGTGCGCCGACCAGCTCCTCGACCTCCGCGAGGTCCACGCCCTGGCCCCACTGCGAGAAGAACGTCGTCGCGGTGCCCGAGTACGTCTGCCCGTCGCCGCCCACGGCGTCGCCCGTGACGTCCATCCGGACCGTCGGGCCGGCGACGTCGGTCCAGACGACGAGCTCGGTGGTGGTCGCGGGGATCGCGGCGACCGGCTGGAACGGGGCGTCGGCGCGGATCGGCCACAGCGTCGTCGTCGTGCCGTCGGCGAGCTCGACCTCGGTGCGCTCCCCCACGGTGAACCCGGGGGCCGCCGTGATCATCGCGTAGGTCATCTCGGGCGAGCTCGTGGCGCGGTACATGTCGACGCCGTCGGCCGCGAGCATCTGCTCGGTCGACCCGCCCGGGTCGGCCTGCACCCACGCGCCGTCGGTCGACAGCCACCCGGTGTCGGGCGTGACGGCGACGGTGGGCGCGCCGTCGCGCGTCCCGATCGCGTAGAGCCCGCCGTCGACGAGCGCCCAGCGCTGGTCGGCCACGTGGTCGGCCTGGTGGATCTCGAAGCGGCCGCTGCCGGCGGCGCGGACGAAGTCCGTGAGGCACGCGGCGAGGTCGGCGCTCGCGATCTGCGCGCCCGTCTCCAGCGTGATCGCGGCGCACGACGCGGGGACGACGGGCCCGGCCGGCGGCTCGGCGGACGCCGCGGACGAGGCCCCGGGCGCGCCGCCGGCGGCGGGCGTGGACGTGCTCGGCGACGCACCGGGCGCACCGCTCGCGCACGCGGTGAGCAGCAGCAGGAGGGCGAGCACGGGGGCCGTGCGGGACGGGCGCATGCGGAAGGTTCCTCCGTGCGGGTGACCTGGCGGGGACGTGACGATCCGTCGGTTAATCTCGCCGAGCGCGGTAGGCGCGTCAAGAACGGGTGGGCGGGTCCACCGCCGACGAGGAGCGAACGTGACCGAGGCAGTGCCGTTCACCGACAACGTGCGGGACCTGTCCAACGCCGACGGGTACCAGTTCGAGTTCCGCTGCGAGCGCTGCGGCAACGGGTACCGCTCGGCGTTCCAGCGCGACCTGCGCGAGACGGGTCAGAGCCTGGCCCGCGGCCTGGGCAACCTGCTGGGCGGGCGGTTCTCGCAGCTCAGCAGCGCGGCCGACAGCCTGCTCGACCGGGGCACGAACTCCGCGGCCAAGGACCGTGCGATGCGGCAGGCCGTCGGGCAGATCGCGGACCGTTTCCACCAGTGCCGCGGCTGCGGCGACTGGGTGTGCGGCGACGTGTGCTGGAACGACGAGATCGGGCAGTGCGTGCGCTGCTCGCCCGTGCTGGCCGAGCAGCTCGCGCAGCTGCAGGCCGAGGCGCGTCGCTCGCAGATCACCGAGCGGCTCGCGACGACCGACCTCACCGCCGGCATGGACCTGCGCACGCCGTCGATCGCGCGCTGCCCGTCGTGCGGCGCGCAGTCGGGCGGCGGCAAGTTCTGCCAGGAGTGCGGCGGGTCGCTCGCGGCCGAGCGCACGTGCACGTCGTGCTCCGCGACCAACCCCGTGACGGCGAAGTTCTGCAGCGAGTGCGGGACGCCCTCGGGCCCCTGACGCACCCCTGACGCGCCTGGAGAGGCACGCACGGACGTGCCCACGACGTGACGACGCCCCGCCGACCCGGAGGTCGTCGGGGCGTCGTCGTACCCACGCTGTCCGCGTGTCAGTCGCCGCGGAGGATCGCCAGCAGGCGCAGCAGCTCGAGGTACAGCCAGACGAGCGTGACGATGAGGCCGAACGCGGCCGACCACGCCATCTTCGCGGGTGCGCCCTGGTCGACGCCGCGCTTGATCGCGTCGAAGTCCATGATCAGGCTCGCGGCCGCGAGGCCGACGGCCAGCAGCCCGATGCCGACGCCGAGCAGACCCGAGCGCAGCGGGCCGTACATGCCGTCACCCACGCCGAAGAGCATGAGGCCGAGGTTCAGCAGCGAGTACACGAGGTACCCCGCGATGCCGATGAGCACCGCGCGCTGGAACTTGGGCGTGACGCGCACCTTGCCCGAGCGGAACAGGAACAGCGACACCGCGAACACCGACAGCGTCGCGAGCACGGCCTGCCCGACGATCCCGTCGTAACGGGTCTCGTAGACGGCGCTGATGCCGCCCAGGAACATGCCCTGCGCGACCGTGTACAGCGTGATGAGCACCGGGCTCGGGTTCTTCTTGAACGCGTTGACGAGCCCGAGCACGAGGCCCGCGAGCGCGCCGACGATCCACAGCTCGGGCGCGATCCGCCAGGTCGCGGCACCCACCACCACGAGCAGCGCGAGCAGCCCGCCGGTCTTGACGATGACGTCGTCGTACGTGAGGCGGCCCGTGTCACGCGGGGTCGCGGTGGGCGCGTCGTACATCTGCTCGAGCGTGACGGCGTCGGCGGCCTGCGCGCCGGGCGTGCCCCACGCGGGCGCCTGCTGGACGCCGCCCTGCTGGCGGCCGCGCTGCTGGCGCGGGTCCCCGAACACGGGACTGTTGCTGAAGACGGGGTTGGTCATGCGGCTCTCCTGGTCGTGGCCGGCCGGGGAAGTTCTGTCGACGTGGATCTCAACGTAGCCGCGGTCCCGCGCGTTCCCCACCGGGCGGGGGAAGGACGCGCAGCGGGCGGAGCCTGCGACCTGCGACGTCCGGACTCGTTCTCGCGGATGAGGCGCCGGGGCGCAGATCGGTCGCCGGACGGTGCCGCCACGGCCCCCCGCGGGCATAGCGTCGTCGCCGTGAGCACAACGCGAACCCAGGGGACGTGATGATCGAGGCGCACGGACTGACCAAGAGGTACGGCAGCAAGACCGCGGTCGACGGCATCAGCTTCCAGGTGAGGCCCGGCCGCGTGACCGGCTTCCTCGGGCCCAACGGCGCGGGCAAGTCGACGACGATGCGCATGATCGTCGGGCTGGACAAGCCGACGGCCGGCACCGTCACGGTGCAGGGCAAGCCGTTCGCGCGCTCGGCCGCACCGCTGACCGAGGTCGGCGCGCTGCTCGAGGCGAAGGCGGTGCACCCGGGCCGCTCGGCACGCCAGCACCTGCGCGCGCTCGCCGCGACGCACGGCATCGGCAACAAGCGTGTCGACGAGGTCATCGAGCTCGCGGGCCTGGCAGCCGTCGCGAAGAAGCGCGTCAAGGGCTTCTCGCTCGGCATGGGCCAGCGTCTCGGCATCGCCGCCGCGCTGATCGGCGACCCGCACACCCTCATCCTCGACGAGCCCGTCAACGGCCTCGACCCCGAGGGCGTCGCGTGGGTGCGCGGCCTGGCCAAGCACCTCGCGTCCGAGGGCCGCACGATCTTCCTGTCGTCGCACCTCATGAGCGAGGTCGCGGTCACCGCCGACGACCTGCTCGTCATCGGGCGCGGCAAGATCGTCGCGGCCGGCCCCGTGAGCGAGATCGTCTCGCGGGCCACGACGACGACCGTGCGCGTGCGCAGCCCGCACGCGTCCGAGCTGGCCGCCGCGCTGTCCGGACCGCAGGCCACGGTCGACGCGATCGAGCCCGGCCTCATCGAGGTGCACGGCCCGTCCGCCGCCGAGATCGGCGAGCTCGCGGCCGCGTCGCGCTACGTGCTGCACGAGCTGACGCCCGTCAGCGGCTCGCTCGAGCAGGCCTACATGGCGCTCACGTCCGACGCGGTCGAGTACCGCTCGGGCGTCGAGGGCGCCCCCGCCCCGGCCGTCGCCCCCGCCGGCCCCGCGACCACGGAGACCCCGCGATGAGCGCCACCGCCACCTCCCCCGCACCCGCCCGCACCCGCACGCCGGCCGCCCGCGTGTCGTTCCCGCGCGTCGTGCGCTCGGAGTGGATCAAGCTCTGGAGCGTCCGCTCGACGTACTGGACGATCGGCATCACGCTCGCGGTGCTCGTGCTGCTCGCGTGGGCCATGGCCGCAGCGTTCTCGTTCGCCGGCTTCAACGGCGAGCCCGGCTCGGCGGCGATCGTCTACAACGTGCTCGCCCCGGGCCAGATCTTCGGCGCCCTCACCCTCGTGGTCGTCGCAGCACTCGTCGTGACGGGCGAGTACGGCACCGGACAGATCCGTTCGACGCTCACCGCGGTCCCCACACGTCTGCCCGTGCTGTGGGCCAAGGCGCTCGTGGTGCTCGTCGTCACGTTCGCCACCGCCGCGATCGGGACCGCGCTGCAGCTCCTGCTGGCGGGCGCTCTCGAGTCGGCGATGCGACCTGACTGGTCCGACCCCGAGATGCTCCGCATCGTGCTCGGCACGCCGCTGTACATCGCGACGGTCGCGCTGCTCGGGTTCGCGGTCGGCGCGCTGCTGCGCAACACCGCCGCGACGATCGCGATCGTCATCGGCTT
Source organism: Cellulomonas iranensis NBRC 101100 = JCM 18110 (assembly GCF_001552375.1). GTDB lineage: Bacteria > Actinomycetota > Actinomycetes > Actinomycetales > Cellulomonadaceae > Cellulomonas > Cellulomonas iranensis. Next base: position 25,482 of record NZ_BCRB01000028.1, read on the forward strand.
CGTGCTGGTGATCGAGAGCGTGCTCAACCTCATCTCGTGGAAGCCCCTCGAGTGGGTCCGCCCGTTCCTGCCGTCGTCGGCGGGCGCCCGGGTCTCGACCCCCGAGGAGTTTCTCCAGATGACGAACCAGATGTCGAACCAGGCCGTCGACCTCAGCCCGTGGCAGGGGTATGCGGTCCTGGCCGGCTGGGTCGTGCTGCTGGTCGCCCTGGCGGCCGTGCGGCTCCGCACGCGCGACGCCTGAGGGGGCGTCCGCGCGAGAAGACGACGCGGCGCACCACCGTCCTGGAGGGGGACGGCGGTGCGCCGCGTTCGTGCGTCCGGGGCTCGTGCGCCGGGGTGTTCGTACGTCCGGCCGCCCGAGCACCCGAGGGGTCGGACCGCCCGGGCCGTCAGGCCGCGTGCGCGCCGTGCGTGCCCGCGACCCCGGCGCGTGCCTCGCGACGCGCCGCCCGCCGGGCCCCCGCCCGCAGCCGCGCCCGCTCGACGAGCGTGTAGAGCACCGGCACGAGCACGAGCGTCAGCAGCGTCGAGGTGAACAGGCCGCCGATGACGACGATCGCGAGCGGCCGCGAGATGAACACGCCACCGCCGGTCAGGCCGAGCGCCATCGGCACGAGCGCGAAGATCGTCGCCGCCGCGGTCATGACGATGGGCCGCAGGCGCTTGCGGGCGCCCTCGGTCACGGCCTCGTCGAGGTCGCGCCCCCGCTCGCGGTACTGGTTGACGAGGTCGACCAGCACGATCGCGTTGGTGACGACGACGCCGATGAGCATGAGCACGCCGATCAGCGCCGGCACGCCCAGCGGCGTGCCCGTGAGCAGCAGGCCCAGCAGCGCGCCGGTCGCCGCGAACGGCACCGACACCATGAGGATCACCGGCTGCAGGAGCGACCGGAACGTCGCGACCATGACCACGTAGACGATCGCGATCGCGATCAGCAGCGCGAGCCCGAGGTCGGAGAACGCGTCGGCCTGGTCGGCCGCGACGCCGCCGACCTCGACGCTCGCGCCCGCGGGCACGTCGACGTCCTCGAGCGCGGCGGTCAGGCGCTGCGTGAGCGCACCGAGGTCCTGGTCCGCCGGGGTCGCCGAGACCGTCGCGGCGCGCTCGCCGTCGATGCGGGTCGTGGACACGGGCACCTCGACCTGCGCGACGCTCGCCACGGCGGTCAGCGGCACGACCCCCGTGGGCGTGGGCAGCACGAGCTGCTCGAGCTCGGCGACGCTCGCCGGGGCGGGGAGGGTCACGACCGTGACGTCGAGCGGGCCCGCGCCCAGATCGACCGTGCCGACGGGCCGCGGCGACATGAGCCCGGCGACGGTGCCGACCACCTGGGTCTCGGTGAGCCCGGCCGCGGCCGCCGCCGCACGGTCGACCGTGACCTGCACGGTCGGCTGGTCGGCGGCGAGGTCGTTCGTCACGTCGGTGGTGCCCTCGACGCCGGCCACGACGTCCCGCACGCGGTCCGCGAGCGCCGCGAGCTCGTCGGGGTCGTCGGACTGCACGACCACGTCGACGGTCGAGGACCCGAACGCCGCGTCGGCGCCGGCCACGACGACGTCACCGGCGGTGCCGGCGGGCAGGTCGGCGACGGCCGCGCGCACGTCGTCGGTGACCTCGGCGTTGTCGGAGTCCGCCGCGAGGGTGAGCGCGAACGTCGCGCGCAGCGCACCGCCGCCCGAGAACGCGGCCTCGATCCCGCCCGACGAGCCGACCGTGGTCTGCACGGTCTCGACGCCGTCGACGTCGGCCAGCGCGTCCTCGACGACGCGCGCCGCGGCGTCCTGCGCCTCGAGCGACGTCGCCGGCGGGAACGTCTGCGTGACCGTGAGCGTGTCCTGCCCGGCGTCGCCGAGGAAGTTCGTCTCGAGCCGGGACGCGAGCCCGACCGTGCCGCCGAACACGACGAGCGCGGCGACGATCGTCACGACGGGGTGCGCGAGCGCGCCGCGCAACGTCGCGAGGTACCCGCGCTGCATCCACGAGCGGCGCTCCTTCGCCTCCGCCTCGGCGCGCACGCGCTCGGCCTGCGCGGGGTCGGCCGCGTCGGCGCGCACGAACCAGTACGCGAGCACCGGCACGATCGTCAGCGACACCAGCAGCGACGCCGCGAGCGCGATGGCCGTGGTGAACGCGAACGGCCGGAACAGCTCGCCGACCATGCCGCCGACCAGGCCGATCGGCAGGAACACCGCGATCGTCGCGACCGTGGACGCGGTGATCGCCGCGGCGACCTCGCGCACGGCCGTGACGATCGCGTCGCGCTTCGGCTCGCCGTACGACAGGTGCCGCTTGATGTTCTCGATGACGACGATCGAGTCGTCGACCACGCGACCGATCGCGATGGTCATCGCGCCGAGCGTGAGGATGTTGAGCGAGTAGCCGGTCAGGCGCAGCCCGATGAACGTCACGAGCAGCGACAGCGGGATCGACACCGCCGACACCAGGGTCGAGCGCAGCGACGCGAGGAACAGCAGGATCACGACGACCGCGAACAGCAGCCCGAGCCCGCCCTCGGTGGCCAGGCCCTCGATGGACTCCTCGATGAACGGCGCCTGGTCGAACACCACGGCGACGTCGACGCCGTCGCCGAGCTGCGCGCGCAGGTCGTCGACCGCCTGCTGCGCGCCGTGCGACACGTCGACCGTGTTGCCCGCCGGGGTCTTGGTGAGCGCGACCGCGAGCGCGGGCTCGCCGTCGAGGCGCGAGAAGCTCGTGGCGGGCACCGGCGCGACCACGACGTCCGCGACGTCGCCCAGGGTCACCGGCCCGGCGGCGCCGAGCAGCGGCAGCGCGCGCAGGTCGTCGACCGACGTGATCTCCGAGCCCGCCTGCACCGAGAGCGTGCGGTCGCCGTCGTCGACCGTGCCGGTGGGCAGCACGACGCCGTTGTCCTGCAGCACGGTCTGGACGGCCGTGGGCGACAGTCCCGCCGCGGTGAGCGCGGGCAGGTCGAGCGTGATCGTCACGGCCTGCTCGGCGACGCCCGTCACGGCGACGTCCCGCACACCGGGCACCTGCTCGAGCCGCGGCGCGACGACGTCCTTCACGACGCGCGCGAGCGCGGCCTGCGGGTCCTCGCCCTCGCGCACGTCGTCGGGGGTGCCGGCGACCGCGAGCTGCACGACCGGGAGGTCGTCGATCGACCCGGTGAGCACGGTCGGCTCGACGCCGTCGGGCAGCGACGAGCGGATGCGGTCGACCGCGCGTTGGATCTCCTGCGCGCGGGCGTCGACGTCGACGCCGTACGTGAGCTGCACGGTCGTCGTCGACACCGACGTCGCGGACGTCGAGGTCACCGACTCGACGTCGTCGACGGACGACAGCGCCTGCTCGATCGGCTCGGTGAGCTGCTGCTCGACGAGGTCGGGCGACGAGCCCGGGTCGACCGCGACGACCACGGCGGTCGGGATCTGCAGCGACGGGATGAGCTCCTGCTTGAGGGAGCCGAGGCTGAACCAGCCGAACACCGCGATGGCCACGGTGACCAGCGCGACGACGGAGCGGTTGGCCAGGGACAGCCGGGCGAGGCGGGACACGGTTCCTCCGGGGCTCGCCGGCGGGCCGGCGGGGACGTCGACGGCGCAGGCACGTCGAGGGTACGGCGGTGCAGGGACGTCGGCACCAGTCTGGGCAACGGCCGCCCCGGGCAAGGGGTTCCTGACGCGGTGACGTGGTCCGCCTCACACCCGACGCCGGCCGCCAGGTGCGGGCGACGCCCGAGGTTAGGCTCGCCTCATGAGCACCACCGGCCCGGCCGCCCTGCCCGTCGCCCCCACCGGGCGCCCCGCGCCCGTCCTGGGCGAGGTGGTGCGGACGGAACGGCTCACGCCGCACCTCGTGCGCGTCGTGCTCGGCGGGCCGTCGCTGCGCCCGCTGACGGCGCCGACGTGCGCGGACTCCTACGTCAAGCTCGGCTTCGTGCCCGCGGGCGTGCTCGACGACTGCCCGCTCGCCCCGGACGGCCGGGTCGACCTCGCGGGGCTGCGTGCGCTGCTGCCCGCGGGCGTCCAGCCCCGGCAGCGCGCGTACACGGTCCGCGCGTGGGACGCCGCCGCGCACGAGCTGACCGTCGACCTCGTCGTGCACGGCGACGAGGGCCTCGCCGGGCCCTGGGCGGCCGCGGCCGTCCCCGCCGACCGTGTTCTCGTCCACGGCCCTGGGGGTGCCTGGGACCCGCGCCCCGGCGTCGACGCGCACCTGCTGGTCGGCGACGCGAGCGCGCTGCCGGCCGTGGCCGTCGGCCTCGAGCGGCTGCCGCGCGACGCGGTCGGCACCGCGTTCGTCGAGGTGCACGGCCCGGACGACGAGATCGCCCTCGACGCGCCCGCGGGCGTCACCGTCACGTGGCTGCACCACGGCGACGCCCCCGCGGGCTCGACGCTGCCGGCCGCCGTCCGGGCCTGGGCCTGGCCCGCCGGCCGGGTCGGCGCGTTCGTGCACGGCGAGGCGGGCGCGGTCAAGGACCTGCGCGCCTACCTGCGCACCGAGCGCGGCGTCGCGCGCGAGGACCTGTCGATCTCCGGCTACTGGCGCCTCGGTGCCGACGACGAGGGGTGGCGCGCGGGCAAGCGCGCGTGGAACGCGCAGATCGAGGCCGCGGAGGCGGCCGCGGGACTCGCCTGAGACACCCGCCCCACCCGGACCGGGAACGGACCGCCGAGCGCGGTACACCCACCGCCCGTCGGGACCGGATCGGCCAAGACCGGACCGGACCGCGAGTGCGGCACACGTTCCCCGAGTGCGGCACACGTGTCCACCGCGCTCGGCGGACGAGTACCGCACTCGCGGTGCCGGGCACCGGTCGAGCAGCGCGGGCGAGCCGCCGTACGCCGGACGCCGCCCCCACCGGGGCGCTACGGTGCTGCTTCCCGTGACACCTGCCAGGAGGCCTCGATGCTGCGCGCCCTGCCCGTGATCGTCCAGGTCGCCCTGCTCGTGTACTGCCTGATCGACTGCCTCCAGTCCGACCCCGACCGCGTGCGCAACCTGTCGAAGGGCTGGTGGGTCGTCCTCATCGTCGTGCTGCCGATCGCCGGGGGCGTGGCGTGGCTCGTCGCGGGACGGCCGCTCACCCCGCGCACGCACGTGCCGTGGCCGTCGACGGCGACCGCCGGCTTCCCGGAGCACGAGCGCCCCCGCCGGTACGGCGACGACGCGGCCGCGGAGGAGCGGCGGCGCGCCGAGGAGCGACGGTCGGACGAGCTGCACGAGCAGATGCTGCGCGACTGGGAGGCGCAGCTGCGCGCCCGCGAGCAGGGCGCGGCCGGCGCGTCCGAGACGGCCGGCGGTGAGCAGGGCGCGGCCGGCCCGCACGGAGCGGCCGGCGACGACGGCGCCGGGCCAGGTCGCGTCTGATCTTGACCCTCCGGGCCGAGCCGGGTCGCGTCCGATCCGGGTCACCCCCGACCCGCGTCACTCGCAGCCGCGTCGACTCCGGCCCGTGACCGCCCCGGGATCGGCGCACCTCACATCTCGACGACCTGCCCCGCGGCCGGGAGGCCGGGCGTGATCTCGGTGCGGACGGTCGTCGCGCGGGACGGGTCGGTGACGTCGGGCAGCACGCGCGCGTCGCGCCACCGGAACGGGATGCCGGCCGCGCGCAGCGGCTGGGGGCGGTCCATGAGCTGCACGTGCAGGTGCGGCTCGCTCGAGTTGCCGGAGTTGCCGACCTCGCCCAGCACGTCCCCGGCGGCGACGCGCTGCCCGGGCCGCACGCGTGCGCTGCCGCGTCGCAGGTGCGCGACCAGCGAGAACACGCCGTCGCCGTGGTCGAGCACCACGTGGTTGCCGACGACGGCCGAGGGGCCGCCGAGGTCGCGCGTCGCCTCGACGGTCATGAGGTACGCGAGCGCGGGCCAGGACGTGCGGCCCCGGTGGTCGCGCCGGCCGTCGACCACGCGCACGACCGTGCCGTCGGCGACCGCGTGCACGGGACGGCCGAACGAGGGGAACGTCTCGGGCCGGGGGAAGCCACCGCGCCACGGGACGGTCGCGGGCGTCCCCGGCGGGCTGGGCAGCAGCACGTCGATCGCGTACGTCTGGCCGTAGGCCCGGATGCCGTGGCTCGGCACCTGGTCGGCCGGGCTGTTGACGACGGTCCAGCGGCCCCGCAGCGGTGACGCGACCTCGACGGGGTCGCGCTCGACGCGTGGCGGCCGGACGAACGACAGACCCACGAGGACCGCGGCGCCCGCGAACCACACCACCGGGTGCGGGTCGAGCACGCGGCCGACGACGATCCAGGCGAGGACGCCCCAGAACCACACGGGCATGAGCCCCGCGACGGCGCGTCGAGGCCCGTCGAGCGGCGCAGTGCGGGACTCGGAGCGGGGCTCGGGACGCGACCCGGCCCCGGTCGGCGGTGCGGCGCTCATCGGACCGCCGCCAGCAGGGTCGTGAGCAGCGGGACGAGCCGCTCGGCGGGCACGACGTGCTCGCCGCCGGCCGCCGCGCGCAGCCAGCCGGCCGCCTGGAGCTGGCGCAGGTGGTGGTACACCTGACCGGTCGAGCCCACGTCGACCGCGTCGGCGAGCTCGCGCGCCGTGCGGGCGCCGTCGAGGACCGCGCGCAGCAGCGCGAGCCGCACGGGGTGCCCGAGCGCCGCGAGCACGGGCGCGAGGTCGGACCAGTCGGCGGCGAGCAGGTGGTCGGTGGTCAGCGCGTACTGCCACCGGGCCTCGTCGCCCGCGGGCGTGCGGACGTCGCCGACCATCATGACCGCGCCGCTCGACGCGGGGCGGTCGACGCGGGCCGTGAGGCCCGTGAGCGCCCAGAACCGGTCGTCGGCGTCGGTGTCGAGGGGCGGGGTCGTCGTCGTGGGCGCGGCTTCGAGCGCGGCGACGCGCTCCTCGAGCGTGGCCACGCGCGCGAGCAGGTCGTCCATGCACCCAGGCTACCGGAATCACGGAATTCCGAAATTCCTCCAGGGCTGGGGCGGCCGCCGCGCCGGGTGGTCACGGACGGCGGCCCCGGCGGAGCGGTCAGCCTCGGGCGCTCCAGACCAGCGGGGCCTGACGGACCCAGGTGCCCTGCTCGACGACGTCGACGAGGAACCCGGCGAGGTCCCGGCGGTTGACGAACGTCGCGGGCTTCTCGGCACCCCGCACGGCGGCGCGCAGGGGCCCCCGCGCGGGCTTGTCGGAGAGCGCGACGGCGCGGGCCAGCGTCCAGTCGACGTCGGACGCCCGCAGCAGCGCGTCGACGCCGGCGTGGTCCTCGAAGCCGGCCTTGATGTTCGAGATCGCGATGAGCCCCCGCATGACCGGGTTGAGGTGCGCGCGGTCCTCGGCGACACCCTGGGTGGACGTCGCCACGAAGCGCGTGATGCCCTGCTCGGCCATCACCGCCAGGGTGGCGCGCGCGGCGTCGGTCATGAAGTGCGGCGGGCTGACGGGCCTGGCCCACGGGTTGTCCGACGCGCGGGCGTTGTTCAGCACGCTGATGACGGCCTCGGCGCCTTCCGCCGCCCGGCGGATGTCGTCGATGTCGGCCGGCGTGCCCGCGACCAGCTCGACGCCGGCGGGTGCGTCGAGCGCGGCAGGGTCACGGACCAGGGCGCGGACCCGGTGCCCGCGGGCGGCGGCGTGGGACAGGACGTGGATGCCGGTGCGGCCGCTGCCGCCCAGCACGAGCAGGGTGCTCATGGGGGGGTTCTCCTGTGGTGTCGTAAGAGTTACTGTTGGTGCGGTAACGGTCGGATCGGTAGGTAGGGATGGTCGGGATGGCGACGCAGCGGACGATCGCGGGCCCGTGCACGGCGTGGCCGGAGGACAGCGCTTTCATCCGGGAGGTGCTGGACCGGATCGGTGACAAGTGGACGGTCCTGGTCGTCAGCACGCTGGGCGCGGGCCCGCTGCGGTACTCGGACCTCCAGGCGAGCGTCCCCGGGATCTCGCAGCGGATGCTGACCGTGACGCTCAAGGAGCTCGAGCGCGACGGCCTCGTGACCCGGACCGCGTACCCCGAGGTGCCGCCGCGCGTGGTCTACGAGCTCACGGACCTCGGCCGGTCGCTCCTGGCGTCCGTCATGCCCTTGGCGGGGTGGGCCGCCGAGCACCACGGCACGATCGCGGCGCACCGCCGCGCGCACGCGACCACGGGCGTGGGGCGGGCGGCTACGCGGGCGGGTTGACCCCGACGGGCCGCTCGCCGCCGGCCGACGCACCCGGACCGCTCGGGGCGTCGGCACCGGACGGCTCGTCCGGCCGGGCCGGGAGCGCGCAGGCGCCCGTCTCGGGGTCGCACATCCCCGCGGGGTCTCCCGCGACCACGAGCAGCGGGCGTACCGGCTCAGCCACGGACGTCGACCTTCGCGGCGACCTGGTCGAGGACCTGCCCGTACGTCTCGACGGACTGCGCGCCGGGCACCGCGACCTGCCGGTCGACGACCACGAACGGCACGCCCGTCAGGCCCAGCGCCGCACCCTCGGCGCGGTCCGCGTGCACGTCCGCGGCGTACTCCGTACCCGCGAGGACCTGCCGCACGCGGTCGCCGTCCAGGCCGACCGACTCGGCCACGTGCACGAGCGCGTCGGGGTCGAACGGGTCGACCGTCCCGGCGAAGAACCGGTCCTGCAGCGCCGAGAAGAAGGCCGTCCCCAAGCCCTGCTCGTTCGCGAGGTGCAGCACGCGGTGGACGTCGAACGTGTTGGCGTCGAGGCGGTCGAGCGAGAACTCCAGGCCCTCGCTCCGCGCGAGCGCCTGGATGCGCCGCTCGGCGTCGCGCACCACCGTCGCGTCACCGCCGTGGGAGCGGATGAAGGCGCTCTCGATGGTCTCCGGCTCACGGGGTGCGCCGGGGTTCAGCTCGAACGACCGGAGCCTGACCTCGAAGCGGTCGGCGTCCGGCCGTCGCTCGATCGCGGCCTGGAGCCGGTGCTTCCCGACGTAGCACCACGGGCACCCCAGGTCGGTCCACACCTCGACGACCACGGGCCGGTCCTGCTCACGCATCTGCCACTCCCCTCGTCATGCCGCACTGTCGGTGCGTAACGCCATGATGCGTGCGTTCGAGGGGGCGTACAAAAGGCACTTCGAGGTGCGTCACCTCGCGGGCTCCGCGCGGCTCGAGCCTCGGGCGTCGGGTGCCCCCGCCGGGGTTCGAACCCGGACTGGACCGGGTTTAAGCCGGTTGCCTCTGCCGGTTGGGCTACGGGGGCGCGCCCGTCATCCTGCCAGCGCGCGGGCCCCACGTGCGGCACGGGACCCGGGACGCACGACGCCCCCGCGACCACGGCGGGTCGCGGGGGCGTCGGCGGCGGGCGGGCGTCAGGACGCGTGCGCGTCGCCCTTCTCCGCCGGGGAGCCCTTCTCGGCCTTGGACGGCGGCAACGAGGGCGCCGCGGTGGCGCCGTCGGTCGGGGCCGTGCCCTGCGCGCTCTGCTCGACCTTGGGCTTCGGCGGCACCGACGCGGCGCGGAACTCGGCGCGCGGGTCGTGCAGCGACCCCAGCGCGACGACCTCGCGGCGCAGCAGCACCGACCCGGTCCAGCCCGCGGCGATCCGCAGCTTGCGGTTGAACGTCGGCATCGCGAACACGTGGTACGTGCGGTGCAGGACCCACGCCAGGAAGCCGCGGACCTTGATGCGGCCGAACATCTGCGCGACACCCTTGTACATGCCGAGCGACGCGACCGCGCCGACGTTCTTGTGCTTGTACGGCGTCGGGCGGCCCGAGCGGAGCACGACGGCGAGGTTGTCGCCGATGTGGTTGCCCTGCCGCAGCGCGTGCTGCGCGTTGGGCGGGCAGAACTTGCCGGGGTTGTAAAGGTCGGGCACCGCGGCGCAGTCGCCCGCCGACCACGCGTCGGCCACGACCGTGCCGTCCTCGGTGGTCACCTGCAGCTCGGCGTTGCAGATGACGCGGCCCATCTTGTCCAGCGGCAGGTCCGACTCCTGCAGCACCGGGTTGGCCTTGACGCCCGCCGTCCACACGACCGTCTCGGCGTCGAACTCGGTGCCGTTCGACAGCACGATGTGCCCGTCGACGCAGGACGACAGGAACGTCGACAGGAAGATCTCGATGTCGCGCTTGCGGAGCTGCTCGAGCGTGTAGCCGCCCAGCTCCTCGCTCACCTCGGGGAGGATGCGCGGGCTGCCCTCGACGAGCACGAAGCGCAGCTCGTCCTGCTCGATCTGCTTGTACTTGCGCACCGCGTAGCGCGCCATGTCCTCGACCTCGCCGAGCGCCTCGACGCCCGCGAAGCCGCCGCCGACGAACACGAAGGTCAGCATGCGCCGCCGCAGCTCCGGGTCCCACGTGGACGCCGCGACGTCGATGCGGCCCAGCACGTGGTTGCGGACCGCGATGGCCTCCTCGACGTTCTTGAAGCCGATCGCGACCTCGGCGAGGCCGGGGATCGGCAGCGTGCGCGCGACCGAGCCGAGGCCGACGACCAGGTGGTCGTACGTCACCCAGTACGGCTCGCCCTCGATGGGCGTGATCTGCACGCGGCGGTTCGCGTGCTCGATGTGCGTGACGTGACCCTGCAGCACGTCGACGCCCTTGAGCGCGCGACGGTGCGGGGCGACGACGTTGCGGGGGTCGATGGACCCGGCGGCCGCCTCCGGCAGGAACGGCGCGTACGTCATGTACGGGCGCGGGTCGACGACGACGATGGCCGCCTCGCGCTTGCCGAGACGACGGCGCAGCCGACGGGCCGAGTACAGGCCCACCGTGCCGCCGCCGAGGACCAGGACGCGCGGCACCTTGCGGGGCTTGCCGGCGGGCGCCGGCATGAGCTCGCCGGACGGGCGGGCGGCGTCGACGGACGCGGAGGGCGACTGAGGCATACCTCATACGGTAGACGTGCACGCGCTCCCACGCGCCCTCCGGGGCCGGTGATACCGCGCACACCGAGCACGCGCGCGGCCCGTCGCGATGGGCCTCAGGTCCCGGGTCGCCGGTCGCGGGCGCCGTCGTCGGCGGCGGCGCCCGCCCCGCCCGTCCCGCCCTCGGTGACGGGCGCCGCACCGCGCTCGACGCGCACGCGCGTGATGCGGCGCCGGTCGACCACCCGCACGCGCAGCAGCACCGGCGGCGCGTCGTCCGCCGCGTCGTCACCCTCGCCCTCGGGCGCGACCTCGACCGCGTCGCCGGCGGCCGGGATGCGCCCGAACCGCGCCAGCAGGTACCCCGCGACCGTCTCGTACGGCCCCTCGGGCAGCGCGACGCCCGTGCGGTCCGCGAACTCCTCGAGCGTCAGCCCCGCGTCGACCTCCGCGGCGCCCGTCACGCGCACCGGCACGGGGTCGTACTCGTCGACGATGTCGCCGACCAGCTCCTCCAGCAGGTCCTCGAGCGTCACGATGCCGTCGGTGCCGCCGTACTCGTCCACGACGACCGCGATGTGCGCACCCGTGCGACGCATCGTCGACAGCGTCGGCAGGACCGCGTTGGTGCCCGGCAGCGACACGATCGGCCGCGTCACGTCGCCCACCGTCGTGCCGGCGACCTCGACGATCGCCTCGACCACGCCCTCGCGCCCGTGCGTGTCGGGGTCCTCCTCGGCCTCGCGCACGGCACGCGCGACGGGCGCGAGCAGGTCGCGCACGTGCACGAACCCAACGATGTCGTCGAAGTCCTCGCCCGTCACGGGGTACCGCGAGTACGGCAGCGTCCCGACGAGCCGCGCGGCCTCGGCGATCGGCGCGTCGGCGGCGAGGAACGTCACGTCGGCGCGCGGGCGCATGACCTCGACGAGCGAGCGGTCGCCGACGTCGAACACGTCGTCGATGAGGCGCCGCTCGTCCTCCGGCAGGTCGGGGTGCGAGCGCACGAGGTCGCGCAGCTCCTCGTCGGTGATCTGGTCGCTCGTCGCGGCCGGGTCGAAGCCGAGCAGCCGGACGACACCGTTGGTGGACTTCGAGAGCAGCCAGATCACCGGCGTCATGAGCACCGCGAACCGGTCGAGCGGCGGACCCACCCACAGCGACACGCGCGCGGCCTGCTGCATCGCGATGCGCTTGGGCACCAGCTCGCCCAGCACGAGCGACAGGTACGCGATGACGAGCGTGAGGGCGATCAGCGCGACGCCCTCGGCCGTGCCCCGCGGCAGCCCCAGCGACACGAGCACCGGCGCGACGGCCGGCGCGAGCGACGACGCCCCGAACGCGGCCGAGAAGAACCCCGCGACCGTCACGCCGATCTGCACCGCGGCGAGGAACCGGTTGGGGTTCCGCGCGACCGCCGCGACGCGCACGCCACGGGTGCCCTGCTTCTCGAGCTGGCCGAGCTGCGACTCGCGCAGCGACACCAGCGCGAGCTCGGTGCCGGCGAACACGCCGCCGACGAGGATGAACAGCAGGACGAGGCCGATGTCGGCCCAGGTGTCAGCGGTCATGGCGTGGGTCTGCCCGAGGTCATGTGCGGGTCCGGGTCGGCGGCGGGGACGTCCTCAGCGTAGAGGCCGGCCGTCGCCGTCGCGCGGGCTCCGCGGCGGCGTGCGGGACGGCGGCCCGGTGCGCGACGCCCTTCGCGTCGCGCGCCGGGCCCGCGCGGGACCCTGCCCGCGTCAGCGACCCGTGCGCCGCGCGACGGTCGTGGACACGGCCGTCCGCGTCGCCGGGTCGTCGCCGCGGTCGGTGACAGCACCCGCGGGCTCGACACCGTCGACCGATGCGTCCGCGGTCCCGTCGCCCCCGCCGGGCGCCGGGCTCGTCCCGTCCGCGGCGCCGTCGGCTCCGCCGGCCGGTTCCGTGCCGTCCCCCGGCGCCGCAGTCGACCCGGCAGGGACCTCCAGCGTGGGCGCCTTCGCGAAGGGGAACGGCGGCGTCGTCGGCGCGACGCCCTCCGGCGGCCCGTAGACACCCGAGTCCGGGCTCACGTACTCCTGCTCCGGCCAGCCGCGCAGCGGATAGACGTTCCAGCGCTGACGGCCGTCCTGCGCGACGGCCGGCGCGAAGTACCACGGCCGGTCGTCGTCGGGGCGGAACCAGGGCTCTGTGCCCTCGTCGAACGTCGTGCGGACCTGGCGCCCGCGGTCGTCGTAGATCTGCACGTCCGAAAGCGGGTTGCCCTCGGCGTCGTACACGAACAGGTTGCTCACCGGCATGCCGTCGACCACCACGCCGTCCTGCGGGACCTCGACGCGGTACGAGGTGGAGCCGTGCTGGTACGCGAGGGCGGCAACGGCGCTGCGCGCCCACGCGTCCTGCCCGTTGTGCCACAGCACCAGCGGGAGCAGGGCGACGGCCGCCACGACGGTCGCCGCGCGCACGGCCGCGACCGCCGGCCGCGACGTGAACCACAGGCCGCGCCCCGCCTGCACGCTCGTGACGACGGCGAGGAGCAGCAGCAGCCACGCGGCGCCGTGCTGCGGCAGCCACGTCGGTCGCGTGTCGAGCACGCGCACCACCAGCTGGTAGACGGCCCAGGCGCGCACGAGCCACCACGCCGGGCGCAGCGACACGGCGAACTGCTCGACCGGCGCCCACCACGCGTGGATCCGCAGCCGTGCCAGCAGCGCGTCGGCCGCGGCCCGCAGGCGACGGCCAGGTGCGCGCAGCACGTCGCCGGCCGTTCGGCGGCCGGTCCCGGCGTGCTCGAGGCCCGCCGCCGCGCGCAGCTCGGCCGCGTACGCGTGCGGCGAGCCGAACTCGTCGACGAGCGACGCGCGGTGCGGCCGCCGCTCGTCGGCCAGCGCGTCGGCCAGGTTGGCCTCGAGGCCGTCGGTGAGGTCGTCGACCTGGTCGGCGCCCAGGTCCGCCAGCGCGGCGCGCACCTGCGCGGCGTACGTCCGCACGTCCTGCGCCACGGCGTCGTCGATGACGGTCATGCTGCCCCCTCGGTCTCGAGCAGGCGCCCCATCGTGCCGGCGAACTCCTGCCAGTCCTTGCGCTGCGCGGCCAGCAGGGCGCGGCCCTGCGCGTTGATCCCGTAGTACTTGCGGTGCGGCCCCTCGTCGCTCGGCACGACGTAGGACGTCAGCGCGCCCGACGAGTACAGGCGGCGGAGCGTGCCGTACACGGACGCGTCGCCGACCTCCTCGATGCCCGCCGCGCGCAGCCGCCGCACGACGTCGTAGCCGTACCCGTCCTCGTCGGCGACGACCGCGAGCACGGCAAGGTCCAGCACCCCCTTGAGCAGCTGTGTCGTGTCCATGCACCCTCCTGCGCTCGGACGGTCCGCACCGCCGGCCCCGGGAGCCGGGGCCGGCGGGCGGCACGTGGTGCGGACGTCCCTCCAGAGCCCGCACGTCGCACAGTAGTGCGCAGTACGCACTACTGTCCACGACACGCCACGGACTCACGCGAACGGCCGCGTCACGCCCACGCCGACGAGCCCCCCGCGGCGGCCGCCCGTGGCGCCGCCCCCCGCGCACGGGGCCCCGGCCCGGCGCACCCGGTGCGCGGGCCCTCAGCGCTCGGCGACGCTCCAGGCGATCCCGTCGAGGATGTCGTGCTCCGACGTCACGACCCGCGTCAGCGCTCCCCCGGCCGCCGCGACCTCGTCGCGCACGCGCGCCACGACGTCGCGCCACACGAGCGCACCCGCGCCGATGACGTCGACGCGCCCCGGGTGCAGGTACGGCAGCGCCGCCCGCTCGTCACGAGTCCGCGCGAGCATGTCCTCGCACGCCGCGAGCACGTCGTCGACGCCCAGCACGGCGCCGTCGATGCGGTCGCGGTCGTACCGGTCCAGCCGCAGCGCGTGGGCCGTGAGCGTCGTGACCGACCCCGCGAGGCCGACGAGCGTGACCGTGCGCCCCAACGGCACGACCGCCGCGGCCGCGTCGAGCGCGGCGCGCACGTCCGCGCCCGCCGCGGCGACCTGCGCAGCGGTCGGCGGGTCGTCGTGCAGGTGCCGCTCGGTCAGCCGCACCGAGCCCACGTCCATCGACAGCGCGGCCTCGGGCGCGTCGGTGCCGAGCACGAGCTCGGTCGAGCCGCCACCGAGGTCGACCACGAGGAACGGCCCGTCGAACCGGCTCGCGAGCACACCCGTCGCTCCGCGGAACGACAGCCGCGCCTCCTCGTCGCCGGCGATCACCTCGGGGTCCACGCCGAGCGCGTCGCGCACGCCCGCGACGAACTCCTCGCGGTTGCGCGCGTCGCGCGTCGCCGACGTCGCGACGAACCGCACGGCCTCGACCCCCAGGTCCTCGCACACCGCCTGGTACCCGCGCGCCGCCGCGAGCGTCCGCGCGAGCGCCTCGGGCGCGAGCACGCCCGTGCGGTCGACGCCCTGCCCGAGCCGCACGACCTCGTTGCTGCGGTGCAGGTCGACGAGCGTCCCGGCGCCCGGGTCGACGTCCGCGACGAGCAGACGGATGGAGTTGGTCCCGCAGTCGATGGCTGCCACGCGTGTCACCGGGTCATCGTGCCACCGCGCGCCCACACGCTCCGCGCGCGACCGCCCGACGGTCGCGCTCAGCAGGTGCAGCGGTCGGGGCGCCAGCGGTCCGCGACCATCGCGAGCGCCTCGTCGCCGATCGGGTTGACGCCCGGCCCCGCGGCCAGCGCGTGCGCCACCAGCACGTGCAGGCACTTGACGCGCTGCGGCATGCCACCGGCCGAGATCCCGGCGATCTCCGGGACGTGCGCGATCGCCTCGCGGTCCGCGAGATACGCCTCGTGCGCGCGCCGGTGCGCGGCCGCGAGCTCGTCGTCCTCCGCGAGCCGCTGCGTCATCTCCTTCATCACGCCCGTCGCCTCGACCGAGCTGACCGCGGCCACGGCCTGCGGCGACGTGAGGTAGTACGTCGTGGGGAACGGCGTGCCGTCGTCGAGCCGAGGCGCCGTGCGGACCACGAGCGGGCGGCCGCACACGCAGCGCGCGGCGACGCCCACGACGCCGCGCGGCGCACGCCCGAGCTGCTCGGTGAGCACCTCGACGTCGCGCTCGCTCACCGGGTCGGTCGCGCCGGGCGCCACGGGTCCGGGCGCGGGGAGGGCCGAGGGGCCGGGCACGTCGCGGTGCGTGGTCGGGTCGGGTCGTGCGGGCACGGCTGTCCGTTCGTCGGTCGGTGCGGGACGTCCATCATCCCCCACGCGCCGCGCGGGCCGTCAGCCGGCGGGGTCCGCCGGGGCGTCGCCGGACGGCGCGTCGGCCGGTGGCGCGTCCGGCGCCGGCGCCTCGGGGGTCGCGGCGGGGTCGGCGCCGTCGACGTCGAGCCCGCCCGCGATCTCGACCGAGTCCCACACCGACGCGTACCAGGGCCGCGTCGCGCCGTCGGCCGCCGTCGGGACGGGGCCCTCGTCGGCCGCGGGCACGTCCGGCACCGTCTCGGGGTCGACGACGACGAACGCCGTCTCCCCCGGCATCACGAACGACAGCCGCTCGCGCGCCTGCGCGACCACGTACGCCTGGTCGTCCCAGCGGCGCAGCTCCGCCTCCAGGTCGGACTTCTCGGCCGCGGACGCGTCGCGCTGGCTGCGCAGCTGCTGCACCTCGGCGCGCGTCTGCAGGTACGTGCCGAGCGTCGGGTACACGAGCACGAACGCGACCAGCAGCACGAGCGAGAACACCATCGCCCGCACCGTGAACAGTCGCGGCACGGGCAGCCGCGTCGTCCCGGCGCGCGCGGTGCCGCGCGGCGGCGTGCCGGTGCGCCCCGGGCCGGAGCGGCCCGCGGCTCCCCGACCCGCGCCGGGCCGCGAGGACGACGGGGCGACCTTGGGGACCGCGCCGGACCGCGGCGGGGGCGTACGCGTGCTCCGCGGCGCCGACGGCGCGCCCCC
>NZ_BCRB01000029.1 GCF_001552375.1 Cellulomonas iranensis NBRC 101100 = JCM 18110
GGGCCGACCTCGTCGGTCGGCCCCCGCGGGTCCACGGCTCGTCGGCCGAGGTCAGTCCACCAGCCCTGCCTCGCGCGCCCGGGCCAGCAGCTCCTCGCCGTCGGCCCCCTGCAGCAGCACGACCCCCGGGGCGTCGGCGCTCTCCTCGGACTCCTCCTGCTGCGCCGTCGCCCCGGGCAGACCGTGCGACAGCACGTGCTCGGCGGCCGTGAGCTGCCGGATCAGCACGCCCGCGACGCGGTCGCGGTGGTGCTCGACGGCGCCTGCGTAGATCTGCGGGTCGTGCTGGCCGTCGTCGCCCACGAGCAGCCAGCGCACCTGCGGCAGCTCGGCGAACAGCCGTCGCAGCTGCGTGACCTTGTGCCGCTGCCCGCTGCGGAACACGCCCGTGTTGGTGGGGCCCCAGTCCGTCAGCAGCAGCGGACCGGCGGGGTAGTCGTGCCGGCGCAGGAAGCGGCCGATCGCGGGCGCGGCGTTCCACGCCCCGGTCGACAGGTACACCACGGGGGAGTCGGGGCGCGTCGCGCGCAGCTCGTGGTAGAGCCGCGCCATGCCGGGCACGGCCTCGCGCGCGTTCTCGTGCCGCACGAACTGGTTCCACGCCGCGACCAGCGGACGTGGCAGTCGCGTGACCATGACGGTGTCGTCGACGTCGCTGACGATCCCGACGGTGGGCTCGGGCCCGACGACCACCACGCGTGCGGTCGTGCGCGCGTCGTCGATCGACGTCAGGGTGACGTCGTGCCACCCGGGTGCGAGGTCGGCCTCGACGACCGCGTCGAGGTAGCCGCCGCGGTCGGTCGTGAGGCGGTGCGTGCGGCCGCCGACGGTCACCTCGACGGGCGCACCGGCGACCGACGCCGTGAAGAACGACCGCCACCCGCGCACCGAGGGCGCGGGACGCTCGCCGGCCTGCGCCGCACCGCCCGCGTCGGGCAGGTCGCGCTCGTGCACCTGCGGGGACGCGAGCAGCGTGCGCGCGAGCACGCGCACACGCCCCGCGGTGCCGTAGCCCACGAAGCCGACGATGCGCACCGTCCAGCCGCGGCGGCGCAGAACGCCCGCGAGCGCGGCGTCGAACCTGTCCTCGAGGCGTGCCGCGAGGTGCGGGCGCCGCACGGGCGAGCCGTCGGGGTTCTCCAGGGGTGGCGTGACGCGGCCCGTACGCAGGCCGTCCCCGCCGGGCGTCGTGGCCCGGGCGGGGACGGGAGCTGCGGTGGGCGGCGCCGCCGAGCGGTGCCGTGCCGTCACGGTGCCGTGCGAGCGGCCGACGCGGCGGCCTGCGCCGCGCCTTCCTCGGTGCTCTCGCCGTCGGTCGACAGCGCGCCGCCCGAGGACTCGAGGTGCGCGCGGACGAACCAGTGGAACAGCTCGAGCTCGTGCAGGTGCCCGACCAGCAGGTCGTTGGTGACGGTGTCGAGCTCCTCCGTCGCGGCGGCGGCCTCGCGGTGGTCGGTGATGACGCCGACGTAGACCTCGTCGAGCGCGCCGAGGTGCTCGGTCGTGCTGGCGCGGCCGATCGAGTAGTCGTCCCACGTGCGGGCCTTCACGAGGGCGCCGGGCGTGCCGACGGGCGCGACGCCGAGCGTCGCGATGCGCTCGGCGATCGCGTCGACCATGAGGCGCACGGCGTCGACCTGCGGGTCGAGCATCTCGTGCACCGCGATGAAGTGCGGGCCGACGACGTTCCAGTGGATGTGCTTGAGGGTCAGCGCGAGGTCGTTGAGCGCGTTGAGGCGTCCCTGCAGGATCTCCGCCACCTTCGCGCCGTCCTCGGGGGTGAGCGACGGGACGGTGTACTTCGGCAGATCGCGGGCCATGTCCACTCCTTCACGTGCGGGTACGGGCCGCTGCGGCCCGGGTGACGTCCACGCTGCCAGCACCGACGCGGCCTCGCCATCCGAGAGCGGCGCGTCGCGGCGTGGGTGCGCGGTCGCTCACTCCTGCTCCCACGGGTCGGGCGTCGTGTCGGTGCGCAGGCCCCGCACGACGGGCTGACGCAGCCGGCCCGACGGCGTGCGCACGAGGTACCGGGTGTCGACCAGGACGACGGGCTCGACCCACACGGTGCCGCGCGCGTCGACCGGTGGCACGGGGTCGGCGAACGGGCTGGTGGCGCGCTCGTGGGTCTGCAGCACGGTGCGCAGGCCGCGGGCTCCCAGCACCGTGAGGCCGGACCCGGCGCGCCCGAGGTACCGCAGGTCGCCCGCGGCGTCGGGTGCGCCGAGCAGCACGGCGCCGAGGTGACCGGTGCCGGTGGACTGCGGGCGCCAGCCGCCGACGAGCGCGGTGCGGGTGCGGCGGTGCGCGGCCTTGACCCAGTCCGCCGAGCGGCGCCCGGCACGGTAGGGCGCGTCGCGGCGCTTGGCGACGACGCCCTCGAGCCCGTGCGCGCGGGTGACCTGCCACAGGTCGTCGCCGTCGTCGTACCAGGGGGAGGCCTGCACGTGGTCGGGCAGGTCGAGCGCGTCGAGCACGGCGCGGCGCGTCTCGAGGGGCAGCGGCGCGAGGTCGTGGCCGTCGCGGCGCAGGACGTCGAACACGAGGTAGGTCACGGGCCGGGCGGCGGCGAGCGCGGCGGCGCGGCGCGGCTCGCGCACGTGCATGCGCTCGGCGAGGGCCGCGAAGGACGGGACGCCCGCGTCGAGGAGCACGACCTCGCCATCGAGGAGCACGTCGCCGAGGTCCGCGAGCGCCGCGAGCTCGGGGTAGGCGGGCGTGACGTCGCGGCCGTTGCGGCTCGTGAGGTGCAGCGTGCCGTCGCGGACGTCGGCGAGGACCCGGACGCCGTCCCACTTGACCTCGAACACCCACGCTGCGCCCCGCGGCAGCGCGGTGCCTCTCGGCGCTGGGGTGGCGAGCATGGGCTCCACGGGTCCATCCTGCCCGGGGACGGTGCTGCGGGCGCGGTGTGCGCCCAGGTGCGGCGCTGCACGGGCGGCGACGAGGAGGACGTGGCGTGCGGGCGATCTGGAAGGGCGCCGTGGCCTTCGGCCTGGTGAACGTGCCGGTGCGGCTGTACGCCGCGACGGGGGAGCACGAGGTGCGGCTGCACCAGGTGCACCGCGAGGACGGTGGCCGCATCCGCTACCGCAAGGTCTGCAGCCTGGACGGCGAGCAGGTCGAGTGGGCCGACATCGCGAAGGGGTACGAGACCGAGGACGGTGAGCTGGTCGTGCTCACGGACGAGGACTTCGACCAGCTGCCGCTGTCGACCGAGCGCGAGATCGAGGTGCTGGAGTTCGTGCCGGCCGAGCAGGTCGACCCGATCCTGCTGCAGAAGACGTACTACCTGGAGCCGGACCGCACGGCGGCGAAGCCGTACGCGCTGCTGCGCGGTGCGCTCGAGCAGACGGACCGCGTCGCGGTGGTGAAGGTCGCGATCCGGCAGCGCGAGTCGATGGCGGTGCTGCGCGTGCGGGACAAGGTCATCGTGCTGCAGACGCTGCTGTGGCCGGACGAGGTGCGCGAGGCCGACTTCCCGGTGCTCGACGACGACGTGAGCGTGCGCCCGCAGGAGCTGACGATGGCGTCGTCGCTCGTGGAGTCGCTCGCGGCCGACTTCGACCCGTCGCAGTACGAGGACGCGTACGTCACGGCCCTCGAGGAGCTCATCGCGGCGAAGGTGTCGTCGGGGGACACGCGGGCCCCCGCGGCGCCGCCGGAGGAGGAGGGCTCGTCCGAGGGCGGGGCGGAGGTCGTGGACCTGCTGGCGGCGCTGCAGCGGTCGGTCGACAAGGCGCGTGCCGCGCGCGGCGAGGACGCGGACGAGGGCTCGGCGGGTGCGGGCGCGGGTTCGCAGAAGTCGTCGAGGCGGTCGGCGTCGACGGCGCGCGGCGCGACGGGCGGCGCGGCGAAGGGCCGCGCGAGCACGTCGTCGTCATCCACCGCGAAGGGCACGGCGAAGGGCGCGGCGAAGGACGCGCCCGCGAGCAAGGCGCCCGCGAAGAAGACCGCGGCGAAGAAGGCGCCGGCGAAGAAGTCCGCCGACGACGGGGACGCGACCCCCGCGCGCCGCAAGGCACGCAGCAAGGCCTCGTGACGACGTCGTGACGGACGACGACCCGCACGGTCGCGTCGCCGACGCGGTCGCGACGCTGCGGCGCGTCGCGCTCCTGCTCGAGCGCGCGCAGGCGAGCGGCTACCGCTCGGAGGCCTACCGCACGGCGGCGCGCACGGTCGAGGCGCAGCCCGCCGACCGCGTCGCCGCGCTGGCGGACGCGGGCTCGCTCACCGACCTGCCGGGCGTCGGGGCCACGACCGCCGACGTCGTCGCACGCGTGCTCGCGGGCCGCGACGTCCCGACGCTCGACGAGCTCGAGGCGCAGGCCCGGGCCGCCGACGACGCACTGCCGGACGCCGCGGCCCGGCTGCACGGTGCGCTGCGCGGCGACCTGCACACGCACACCGAGGCGAGCGACGGCTCGGCGCCCGTGCAGGAGATGGTGCTGGCGGCCCTCGAGCTGGGGCGCGAGTACGTCGCGGTCACCGACCACTCGCCGCGCCTCACGGTCGCCCACGGGCTCAGCGCCGCACGCCTGCGGGCCCAGCTCGACCAGCTCGCCGCGCTGCGCCCCGCGGTCGCGCCGTTCGAGGTGCTGAGCGGCATCGAGGTCGACGTCCTCGACGACGGCACGCTCGACCAGGACCCCGACCTGCTCGACGAGCTCGACGTGGTCGTCGCGTCGGTGCACTCGAAGCTCCGCATGGACCGTGACGCGATGACGCGCCGCATGCTCGCCGCGGTGCGGGACCCGCGCACCGACGTGCTCGGGCACTGCACGGGCCGCCGCCTGACCGGGCGCCCGCGGCCGCCCAGCGACTTCGACGCCCGTGCGGTGTTCGACGCGTGCGCCGAGCACGGCGTCGCCGTCGAGATCAACAGCCGGCCCGACCGGCTCGACCCGCCGCACGCGCTGCTGCAGGTCGCCGTCGACGCGGGCTGCGAGTTCACGATCGACTCCGACGCGCACGCCCCCGGGCAGCTCGACTGGCTCCGCGCGGGCTGCGAGCGCGCCGCCGCGCACGGCATCGGACCCGAGCGCGTCGTGACGACGCGCAGCGCGCAGGAGGTCCGCGCGCGGGGCCGACGTTGACGCGACACGCCCGTCGCGGTGCGCCGAGCGGGCTCCGCGCCGTTAGGGTCGGAGGCCGTGCGCACGCGCGTCGTGCGGCACCGCCCCGGCCGGTGATCGACCGGGGCAGCGAACCGAGTACCAAGGAGCACCCGACGTGAGCGTCAACCGCACCGAGCTCGTCCAGGCCGTCGCGGCCAAGGCCGGCCTGACCAACACCGACGCCGACAAGGCCCTCAAGGCCTTCCAGGAGGTCGTCGTGGAGCAGCTCGCCGCCGGTGGCGGCGTGTCCATCCCCGGCTTCCTCGCGGTGGCCAGCGCGGACCGCGCCGCCCGCACGGGTGTCAACCCGCAGACCGGCGAGAAGCTCGAGATCCCGGCGGGTCACCGCGTGAAGATCACCGCGGGCAGCGCCCTCAAGCGCGCCGTCCAGGGCTGACGCACGCCCCTGACGCCCCGGTCCGCCGCGCGCGGGCCGGGGCGTCGTCGCGTCCGGGCCCGGTCGCCCGGGTCGTCGGCGGCGACGTCAGGCCCGGTGGTCGCCTCCGGGTCGCGCCTCGGGGTCGTCGTCGGCGCGGCGCGCGATGACGTGCGGCAGCACGACCCACGCGAGCGTGATGACGACCACGAGCACGCCCGCGGACACCCGGCCCGCCGTGCGCGTGAGCACGACGTCGAACAGCAGCATGACCGCACCCGTGAGCACGAGCGCGAGGGCCGCGAGGCCGCCGCGCGCGAACCGGTGGCCCGCGTCGACGAGCTGCGGCTTGAGGCGGCGGCGGAACAGCAGCCGGTGCAGCGACACGGGCGCGATGATCAGCACGGTCGCGAGCGCCGCGAGCACGACCAGCACGAGGTACAGGTCGCGCTGGTACGCGTCGAGGTCGGCGAACCCCGACTGGAACGGGATGGTCAGCAGGAACCCGGTGAGGATCTGCGCACCGGTCTGCGTCACGCGCAGCTCCTGGAGCAGCTCGTCCCAGTTGCGGTCCATGCGCTCGGTGTAGGTCTCGTGCCGGCCGTCGCCGGGGACGTCCGCGTCCGGGTCGGGACGGGGGTCGTCGGGGGCCGTGCGGGTCATGCCGTCCTCCTGCGCTGCGTCGGGCTGCACGGATCATGCCCGCGCCGTCCCGGCGGCGCACGACGAGCGCCGGACCACGCGTCCGCGTCGGCGAGACTGGTGCCGTGACCGACCCGCAGCCCGCCCGCCACTTCGCCTCCGACAACTACGCGGGGGTGCACCCCGAGGTCCTCGACGCGATCGTCGCCGCCAACGTCGGGCACGTCCCCGCGTACGGCGACGACCCCTGGACCGAGCGCCTGCAGGACGTCGTGCGGGGTCACCTCGGCGAGTCGGCCACCGCGTACCCGGTGCTCAACGGCACGGGTGCCAACGTCGTCGCGCTGCAGGCGATGCTGCCGCGCTGGGGTGCGGTCGTGTGCACCGAGGCCGCGCACGTGCAGAACGACGAGAACGCGGCGCCGGAGCGCGTCGGCGGCCTCAAGCTGCTCACGGTCCCCGCACCCGACGGACGCCTGACGCCCGAGCTCGTCGAGCGGCAGGCGTGGGGCTTCGGCGACGTGCACCGCGCGCAGCCGGGCGTCGTGTCGCTCACGCAGTCCACCGAGCTCGGCACGGTGTACACGCCCGACCAGGTGCGCGCGCTGTGCGACCAGGCCCACGCGCTCGGCATGCGCGTGCACGTCGACGGTGCGCGGCTCGCGAACGCGGCTGCGAGCCTCGGGCTGCCGCTGCGCGCGCTGACCACGGACTGCGGCGTCGACGTCGTGTCGCTCGGCGGCACCAAGAACGGGCTGCTGCTCGGCGAGGCCGTCGTCGTGCTCGACCCGGCCGCGGTCGACGGCGTGGGGTACCTGCGCAAGTCCGGCATGCAGCTCGCCTCGAAGATGCGGTTCGTGTCGGCGCAGCTCGTCGCGCTGCTCGAGGGCGACCTGTGGCTGCGCTCGGCCGCGCACGCCAACGCGATGGCCGCGCGCCTGCGCGCGGGCGTCGACGCGATCGGGACCCTCGACGTCACGCAGCCCACCGAGGCGAACGCGGTGTTCGTCCGCCTGCCGGCCGCGGTCGCGGCCGAGCTGCGCCGCCGCTGGCGGTTCTACGACTGGGACCACGCCGACGGCACCGTGCGCCTCATGTGCGCGTTCGACACCACCGCGCAGGACGTCGACGACCTCCTCGCAGCGCTGCGGGACGCGCTCGCGCGCGCCTGAGACCCGGCGCCCGGCCTCGCCGCGCGCGACGGCCCGCCACCCCGCGTGCAGGTGGCGGGCCGTCGCGCGTGCGTCGTCAGGCCGTGGTGCAGGTGGCGCCGTCGAGCGTGAAGCCGGACGCGGCGGCCGGCGTGCCGCCGCCGTGCGACGCGTTGAACCCGATCTCGGCCGTGCCGCCGCTCGCGAGGGCGCCGTTCCAGGCCGCGCTCGTGACCGTCACGGTCGCGCCCGTCTGGGACCACGTGCCGCCCCAGCCCTGCGTGACCGTGACGCCGGCGGGGAGCGTGAAGCGCAGCGTCCAGGACTGCCGCGCCGCGCCCGTGTTCGTCAGCCGCACCGCACCCGTCAGCCCCGAGCTCCACGAGCTCGCGGTGTAGCGCACCGTGCACGAGCCCGTGGGCGTGGTGGGGCTCGCGGTCGGCGTGGGTGTGGTGGTCGGGGTGGGGGTGACGCTCGGCGTCGGCGTCGGCGTCGGCGTCGGCGTGGGGGTGGGCGTGGGCGTCGGCGTGGGGGTGGGCGTGGCGGTCGGGGACGGGCCGCCGCCCGTGGCCTGCGACAGCGATATGCCGGTCGCGCTGCCGACGCCGCCGAGGGGCACGTCGTGGTCGAGCCCCACGAACTTGCCGCCCTGCTGCCACAGCGCGGGCTTCAGCAGCGCGTACTTCTCCTCGTCCCACGTCGCCCAGTCGTAGCCGAGCAGACCACCGGTGTCGCCGGAGTTCGGGTTGAGCACCCAGAACGTGTGGCTCAGGCGACGGTCGGCGATGAGGTCGCGCAGCGCGACCATCCAGCGCTCGTTGCGGCCGCCGTCCATGAACCCGCCCCACTCGCCGATGAGCAGCGGAGCGGTGTTCTCCTTGTGGAGGTACAGCCAGTTCGGGTCCCACACGTCGCGCTCGAGGCTCGCGCGGTCGAAGTCGCCCGCGAACCACTTCTGCTCGTACACGAGCGGTCCGTAGTCGTGCGGCGAGTACACGAGCTGGTCCTGGTTCGCCCCGAGGTCGATCGGGAAGTCCCGCACGCCGCGCAGGTTCCCGCCCCACCACGTGCCGTAGTAGTCCGTCAGGCCGGTCGACGTCCACGGCACGCCCGGCTTGGGGTAGACCTCGACGCCCTCGATGAAGACCAGCCAGTTCGGGTTGATCGCGAGCACCTTGCGCGACGCGGTCTGCGCGAAGTGCTTGAAGTTGTCCTTGTCGGTCGACCCGTCCCACTTGGCGCGCTCGGTGGCGCCCTGCGTGCCGTGCGGCTCGTTCTTGATGTCCGCGCCGATGATCGTGTCGTCGTCCTTCCAGCGCGTCGCGGCCCACTCCCACCCGGTGTACACGTCCTCGGTGGTGATGTCGCCCTTCCACCACACGGGGTGGACGTGGCCGGAGTTGTCGGCCTCCGCGCTGTGCACGTCGAGGAAGACCTTGAGGCCGTACTCCTCGCACATGTCGAGCCACTTCTCGAAGATCTGCAGGCTGTTGAGGCCCGCGAGCTCGGGGTTGGCGTACTCGTTGACGTTCGGCTTGAGGAACGTGCCGGCCTTCCACTCGAGCAGCAGCTGCGTCGAGATCGGCACGCGCACGACGTTCATGCCGCGGTCGGCGATGCCCTTGGTCAGCGTGCGCATGTTCGCCGACCACAGGCCGTGGAACACGCGCTCGGAGGCGTTGAAGCCGAACCAGTTGACGCCGGTCAGCCACACCTCCTTGCCGGAGGCGTCGACGATCTGGTTGCCGCGCGTGTGCAGCCAGTCGGGTGTCGCGGCGGCCTGCGCGGGGGCTGCCGACAGTGCGAGGGGGAGGGCGAGGGCGCCGGCGGCGAGGACGCCTCCGAGCGCGGTGCGCACGCGGCGCACGCGAGAGCTGGTCACGGTTCTCCTGGGTGCGAGGAGCGGGTCGGGGGAGCGGGGCCGCCGGTGGCGGACCCGCCGCGAAGGGCCCTCCCGGAGCGGTCCGGGAGGGCCCTTCGTCGTCACGTCGGACGCGTCGGCGTCCGGGGGCTCGTCAGCCCACCTGGCAGGTGGTGCCGTTGAGCGTGAAGGACGTCGGTGCCGTGTTGGTGCCCGAGTGGGAGCCGTTGAAGCCGATGTCCACCGACGCGCCCGGCGCGAGCGCACCGTTCCACGCCGCGTTGGTCGCCGTCACCGTGGAGCCGGACTGCGCCCACGTGGCGCTCCAGCCCTGCTGCACGGTCTGGCCGTTCGCGAACGCGAACCTCAGCGTCCAGCCCGACAGCGCGGTCGTGCCCGTGTTCTTCACGCGCACCGAGGCCGTGAAGCCCGAGTTCCAGCTGCTGGCCGTGTAGCTCACGCTGCACGTGCCGCCCGGGTTCTGCGTGGGCGTGGGCGTGGGGGTCGGCGTCACGGTCGGCGTCGGGGTCGGGGTGACCGTCGGCGTCGGCGTGGGCGTCGGGGTGACCGTCGGTGTCGGCGTCGGGGTGGGCGTCGGCGTGACCGTCGGCGTGGGCGTCGGGGTCGGCGTGGGCGTCGTGCCGTCGGCCGGGATGACCGGGTACGCGTTCTTGACCAGCGTCTTGAACTGCGCCTCGAACCACTGGCCCGCGAGCGGAGCGTCGGGCGTGGCGCCCGTCGGCAGGTTGCTCAGCTTGGGGGCGACGTAGGTCGGGTCGCACATGCGGTCGAAGCTCTTGCCCTGGTCGTTCGGGATCTCCTTCGACGCGCCGTCGGACTCGCCCGGGGGCTTGATCCACACGTACGCGTCGAGGTAGGAGTCCGCCGGCGCGTCGGCCGGCGTGGCCCGCGGGAGCTCGCCGATGCCGGCGCCCAGCGGGTTGCACCACGCACCGCGGTGGTTGCGGCGGTCGATGCGCGACTCGTTGACGTAGGTGTCGACGTTGGTGCTGGTCGAGACCTTCGTCGGACGGTCCGGGCCGCCCCAGCCGTTGCGCGAGGTGTCGATGAGCATGCCCGTCGACGCCGGGAAGCCCTCCGCGACCAGCAGGCGGTGCAGCTGCGCGGTCCACGCGTGCTCGCCGAAGTCCGGGTTCCACTCGTAGAACTTGGCCGAGCGGACCTGAGCCGAGCCGACCTGGAGGTTCGGGTTCGGCAGGAACGGCTCGGCGAGCGGCGTCGAGTTCGCGGTGTTCGTGACGAAGCCGTCGATCGACGCGAAGCCCTTCTTGGTGCTCTTCGCGACCTCCGCGAACAGCTTGGCGGTCGGGCCCGAGTTCGAGTCCCAGCCCAGCCAGCCGGAGTGCGCCGCGTCGAGGTACGTGTAGACGTTCGGCAGCGTCTTGAGCTCGTCGAGCGCGTACTTGACGCCCTCGCGGTAGTACGGCGCGGACTGCTGGCACGCCTGCTCGGAGATGTTCGTCACCAGGTTCGGCAGCGAGTCCGGCTCGATGGTCGCCGCGATCCGCAGGTCCTGGTACTTCGGGTCGGACAGCAGGTCGACGATCGGGTCGATGTACTCGGTCTGGTAGCGGGTCAGACCGGCGGCGGTGGCGGGCAGCTCGCCGTTCGACGCGAGCGCGAAGCAGTCGCGTCCGGGCAGGTTGTAGATCACGAGGTTGAAGACCAGCGGCTGGCTGCCGGACTTCTGCTTGAGCGCCTCGTCGAGGTGGAACTTCAGGCCGTTGCCGTCCGCGTTGCCGGTGATCGCGCTGATGCGGTCCATCCACACGGCGGTCGGCTGCTTGGCCACCGTGCGCATCTGGGCCGCCAGCGTCGGGTCGCCGGCACGTGTGGCAGCGCTCTCAACCGTCGCCGCCCACGTGGGGTTCACGTACTGCTTGGCGCCGGCGTACGGGTTGTCGACGTGCGCCTCGGCGGCCGTGGCCGCCGTGCTCGCGAGCGTCAGCGGCACTGCGACGAGCGCCGTCGCCGTCGCCGCGGTCGCGACGGCGCGCCAGCGCCGTCGAGCCGTTCGATTGCCGTGTGTGGACACGGGTCCTCCGCAGGGTCGGTGGTCGTACCCGGCCCTCGGCGGCGACGGGTACGCGTCGCCCAGGACGAGTCCTCGGCGACTGCTGCGCATTCCTTCACGGCGCGGCGTCGACGGGATCGTCGCGAATCGTTTAGGGACGGTCGCGTTACCCAATCGTTATCCGAGGTTCACCCGCTCTGAGGTGCATCCGCGCAGGTCAGAGCCAAGTGAGCGCTCACTCGGGCCACGTCCGCGCGACCGTCCGAGCCGGCGGTCCACCCCTCGGCTCACCGCGAGCGCGGACCCGTGCTGCCCCGCACCGCCAGACCACCGATCTCGATGTGCCGCACGGGTGACGGCTGCTGGTCGAGCACCGCCAGCACGGCCTCGCCGACGGCCGTCCCCAGGTCGGCGTGCACCGAGGGGAGCGCCGTGATCGAAGGCGTGGCCAGCCGGCACAGCGGCGAGTCCGACAGCGCGACCACCGACACGTCCCACGGCACGGCCAGTCCGGTGCGACGCGCGACGTCGAGCGCGGCCACGGCCATGTGGTCGGTGTCGAACACCACGGCCGTGGGCGGCTGGTCCCCGGTGAGCAGGCGACGCGCGGCGGCGGCCGCCTCCTCCGGCGAGCCGGCGGTCGGCTCGTGCACCAGCACGGCGCCGCCCGCGTCGAGCGCGTGCTGCAGCCCGGCGGTCCGCGCGCGCGTCCGCAGGAGCGCGGCCGGCCCCGTGACCACCCCGACACGACGGTGCCCGAGCTCGATGAGGTAGCGGCCGACCCGCTCGGCGGCGAGCTCGTCGTCGACGTGGACGTTCGCGACCTCGCCCGGCACGTCGCCGCCGCCGACGACCACCGCCGGGATCCTCAGGCGCCGCAGCGCGTCGAGCCGAGGGTCCTCGGCGCGCACGTCGGTGACGACCATGACGTCGAACCGCCGCTCTGCCCACCACTCGCCGTAGAGGCCGACCGCCGCCGGCAGGTCCTCGACGACCTGGAGCACGAGCGCGAGCCCGCGCGTCGCGAGCACCTCCTGGAGCGCGACCACGAGCTCGAGGACGTGCGCGCCGTACCCGGCCGGGCCGGTCAGCCCGCGGTCGACGACGAGCCCGACCGCGCGGGGGCCCGAGCGCATCGAGCGCGCGGCCGCGCTGGGGCGCCACCCGAACTCGTCCGCGACGCGCAGCACGCGCTCGCGCGTCGCGGCCGACACGCCGGGGCGGCCGTTGAGCGCGTACGACACGACGGCGATCGACACCCCCGCGGCCTTGGCGACGTCGGTGATGGTCGGACGGCGGGCCCCGGGGCCGCCGACGACGGGCTGCGCCCCGGTCGCGGGAGAGACAGCATCTTTGCCGGTGTCATGTGCAGGAGTGACCACGATCACCTAGTCTTGCGCCCGTTGCGGGTGAAATGCATCAGCTCGGCTCCGACGGCGTGGGCGAGAGGTGGGACATGGTGACGGTCCGACGGGGGGTTCCCGCCACGGTGCGACGGACGATCGGCGTGCTGTCGCCGGTCGTCGGCGGGTTCTACTTCGGGGCGCTGATCGCCGGCGTGGCGCGCGCCGCACGCGGTGCCGGCCACCGGGTCGTCGCCGTCCAGACGTACCCCGCGGGGCTGGACCGGGAGCGCTACCCCGACGAGTCGGTCCTCGACACGCCGGTCGCGCTGGGGGCGGTGGACGGGCTCGTCGTCATCGGCAAGTCGCTCAGCGCCGAGCGGCTCGCGGCCGTGCGCGAATGGGGCGTCCCGGTCGTCCTCATCAGCGAGGACCCGGCCCACCCGGACGACCCCGTGGTCGTGCCGGACAACGTCGGCGGCGTCCGGGAGGCGGTCGAGCACCTGCTGTGGCACGGGCACACCGCGATCGGGTTCCTGGGGAACCTCGGCCAGCGCGACATGCGCGAGCGGTTCGCCGCCTACCGGTCGACGCTCGCCGAGCACGGCATCGAGTCGGACGACGCGTGGTGGTACGAGGCCTCGGACAACCAGGAGCTCGGAGGTGCCGACGCCGCGGCGCGCATGCTCGCCGCCGGCACGCCGACCACCGCGGTCATCGCCGCGACCGACCGCAACGCGGTCGGCTTCCAGCGCGCGCTGCGGTCGCACGGCCTGGTCCTGCCGCGTGACCAGGCGGTCGTGGCGTTCGACCACGCCGACTCGGGCGCGCGCGTCAGCCCGCGGCTGTCGACCGTCGACCCGCACTTCGGCCGCGTCGGGGAGCAGGCCGTGCACCTGCTGCTCGCGCGCATGCACGGCGACGACGTCGCCCCGGGCGAGCACCGCGTGGCGTCCTCGCTCGTGGTCCGCGAGTCGTGCGGGTGCACCGAGGTGACGTCCCCCGCGACGGCGGTGCCCGTCGACGAGGACACCGTCGGGGGAGCGCTCCTGCGCCGGCTCGCGGACGTCGCGTTCGCCGGTCCCGTCGGGTCCGGCACGGCGCGGCGGTCGGGCCACGACGCGCGCGAGGCGTGGTGGCGCGCGGTGGAGGAGCCCCTCGACGTGGCCGCCGAGCGCGGGACGGCGCCGGCGCCCGCCGCGCTCGGGCGGTTGTCGGACCTCACGGCGGCCCTGCAGCCGCACCCCGAGGCGCTCGAGCAGATGGTCACGGTGCTGCGCACGGTCGAGTGCCGGCGGGTCGCGGCGCTGCCGCCCGCGCGCGCCGACAACGCGCCGGCCCTGCGCCGCGCGGTGACCGACGTCCTGCTCGCCGTGACGAAGGGCTGCACGCGCGCGATGCTCGCGCGCAGCGGCCAGCTCGAGCGCACGATCGTCGACCAGTACGAGGTCGACATGGACCTGCTGCGCGGCGACGGGGCGAGCCCCCGCGCGCTGGGCTGGCTGCCGCGCGGCGTGCGCGGCCACGCGTGCCTCGGGCTGTGGGCCAGCAACGACCGCGGCCCGGGCGACCGCGAGATGGAGATCGTGGGCGTGCACGACACGACGGGCACGCTCTCGCGGCTCGTGGGCGTGCGGACCACCGCGAGCCAGTTCCCGCCGCCCGCGCTCACCCGGGCGGGCACGGTCGGCTCGAACGAGCTGACGTTCGTCGTCCCCGTCACGTTCGGCGGCAGCGACTGGGGCCTGCTCGCGATCGACGGCACGGTGGAGACCCGCTCGACGCAGCCGCGGGACCGGTTCAACCACTGGGCGGCGCTGCTCGCGGTCGCGCTCGACCAGGAGCGGCTGCTCGCGTCGCTGCGCGAGCAGCGCAAGGCCCTCGAGCAGGCCGCGGCGCGCGAGCGCGCGCTGGCCGACACGGTGCGTGAGAGCGAGGAGCGGTACGCGCTCGCGTCGATGGCCGCGCACGACGGCACGTGGGACTGGGACGTGTCGGCCGGCACGGTCTACTACTCGCCGCGCTGGAAGCAGACCCTCGGCTACGCGGACGAGGTGATCGGCGACCAGCCCGCCGAGTGGCTCGAGCGCGTGCACCCGGCCGACCGGGACGAGCTGTCCGCGGCCATCGCGGCGCAGCTCGGCGGCGGCGGCACACCGCTGGAGCTCGAGCACCGCGTGCGCACGCAGTCGGGCGACTACCGCTGGATGATGTGCCGTGCCGTCACGGTCCTGGACGACGCGGGCTGCCCCGCCCGGCTCGTGGGCACCCTCGTGGACGTGACCGAGCGCAAGGAGGCCGAGATCGCGCTGCAGCGCGACGCGCTGCACGACCCCGAGACGGGGCTCGTCAACCGCCTGCTGCTGCTCGACCGGCTGGGGGCCGCGCTGCTGCGCTGCCGACGGTCGCCCTCGTACGACTGCGCGGTCGCGCTCGTGCGCGTCCAGGAGCGCGTCGGCGACGACGACCCCGGCCCGGACGTGCACCGCGAGGTCGTGCGTCAGCTGCGCCGCCCGCTGCGCGAGGGCGACACCACCGCGCGCACGGCCGAGGACGACTTCGTGATCCTCGTCGACGACGTCGGCCCCGACGGCATGCCGGAGCGGCTGAAGGAGCTGCTCGAGCGCCTGCGGCGGGACGTCGGGCCGCGGCTCGCGGTCGGCGTGCTGGGCTCGGTGCGCGGTCTGCGCGACGCGCACGAGGTGCTGCGTGAGGTGGAGATGGTGCTGCTGCGCGCCCAGGCGAGGACGGACCCGCGGACCGCGCTGCGCTGAGACCGCGACCCCGCACCACCGGGACGGCCGTGGCCCGGCGGCGTCGTGCCGGTGCGAGGCCCGGGACGGCACGAGGGGCGCCACCGTGGCGGTGGCGCCCCTCGTGCGTGCGTGCGTCGTGTCAGTGCGTGCGGTGCACGCGGTCCCCGCGCGACGGGCGACGCGCGCCCTGGGGGCCGGTCGGGCCGCCGGTGTCGACGCGGATGTGCAGCGGCCGGCCCGCCACGCGCGTGCGGGCGAGCTTGTCGACGGCCTCGGGCGTCAGGCCGTTGGGGATGTCGACGAGCGCGAAGCTGCCGTAGATGTCGATGCGGCCCACGTCCTTGCCGGTGAGGCCGCCCTCGCCGGTGAGCGCCCCGACGAGCGCACCCGGCTGCAGGCCGTCGCGGTGCCCGACGGCCACGCGGTAGCGCGGGTTGCCGCTGGGGCCCGTGGTCGTCGCGCGCCGCCGCGCCCCGGCGACGTGACCGCCGCGGGACTCCTCGGTGCGCGTCTCGCGCGCGTGCTGCACGGCGCTGTCCAGGTCCTCGCCGTCGGTCGCGGCGACCGGACCGTCGTCGCCCACCGCGAGCGCGGCGACGGCGGTGAGCAGGTCGACGAGGTCGATGCCCGGGTTCGCCTCGATGTGCTCGCACACGGCGTCGCGCACGACCTCGAGGCGTCCGGCGGCGATGCGGTCGGCGGTCTTGCCGAGCAGTGCGGCGGCGCGGTGGGCGCTGACCTGCGCGGGCGTCGGGATGGTGATCTCGGTGAGCGACGTGCGGGTGGTCCGCTCGATCTGCCGCAGGCGCGAGCGCTCGGCGGGCGTGACGAACGTCAGCGCCTCGCCCGAGCGGCCCGCGCGGCCGGTGCGCCCGATGCGGTGCACGTAGGCCTCGGGCTCGCGCGGCAGGTCGAGGTTGACGACCAGGCCGATGCGCTCGACGTCGAGGCCGCGCGCGGCGACGTCGGTCGCGACGAGGACGTCGAGCTGGCCCGAGCGCAGCCGCTCGACGATCCGCTCGCGGTCCGCCTGCGCGACGTCGCCCGAGATGTGGGCCGCGGCGACGCCGCGCTGCACGAGCGCGTTGCCGACCTCCTCGGCGTTCTCGCGGGTGCGGACGAACACGATCGCCGCCTCGGCCTCGCTCACGGCGAGCACGCGCGCGAGCGCGCCGGTCTTGTGGCGGAACGGCACCACGGCGTACGTCTGGCGGACCGACTCGACCGTCGACGACTGGCGCGAGACGGCCACCGACACGGGGTCGACCAGGTGCTTGTCGGCGACGCGGCGGATCTGCGGGGGCATGGTCGCGGAGAAGAGCGCGACCTGGCGGCCCGCGGGGGTCCCCGACAGGACGCGGTCGACGTCCTCGGCGAAGCCCATGCGCAGCATCTCGTCGGCCTCGTCGAGCACGAGGAACTTGACGTCGGCGAGCTTGAGCGTGCGGCGGTCGATGTGGTCGATGACGCGGCCCGGCGTGCCCACGACGACCTGGGCGCCGCGCGCGAGGGCGCGCTGCTGCGGCAGGTACGGCGAGCCGCCGTACACCGCGACGACCTGCAGGCCGTCGATGTCGGCGGCGAACGACGTGATCGCGTCGGCGACCTGCATCGCGAGCTCACGCGTCGGCGTCAGCACGACCACCTGCACGGCGGCGAGGGTCGGGTCGACGCGCTGCAGCAGCGGCAGGCCGAACGCCGCGGTCTTGCCGGTGCCCGTCTGGGCGACGCCGACGACGTCGCGGCCCGCGAGCAGCGCGGGGATCGTGCGGGCCTGCACCGGGGTCGGCGCGGTGAAGCCGAGGCGCGTGACGGCGGACAGGATGTCGGGGGCCAGGCCCAGGTCGGCGAACGTGCCGGTCTCGGGGGCCGTGGCGGACGTGGGGAGGGCAGCGGGCAGCGCAGAGCTCATGCGGGAAACCGTTCCGGTGGCAGTGGGGGAGGTCCGGGGCGTCGTCACGACGGTGCCCGACGTCGCTCGCCCCGGTTCCAGACCACGCGCCGATCCGACGGCGCACGCACGTTGCACGATGCGGGCGGTGGCTGCCGGCTGCGCCGGCGTCCGCCCCACGAGAGGGGATGCGACAGACTCCAGTTGTCCTGGACAGCCTACCGCCCGTGTCGAGCGCATCCCCGGACGGCGCCGGGTGACGTCGCGCACAGGGGGCGACGACCGCGCGCCGTCCGCGTCACCCGAGGCCGCGCGCGCGGCCTTCGATCGCGGGGCAGGCGTCCTGCACGACCAGCAGGCCCGCGGCGCGGGCGCGGGCCACGGCGGCGTCGGCGTGCACGCCGAGCTGCAGCCAGACCGCCCCGGCGCCGACCGCCACCGCCTCGTCGACCACCGCGGCGGCGCGCGCGCTGTTGACGAAGACGTCGACGACGTCGGGCGGCTCCGGCAGGTCGCGCAGCCGTGCGTGGCCGCGCGCACCGTGCACGGTCGGTGCCGCCGGGTGGACGGGGACGATCGTGTGACCGAGCCGCTGCAGGTACGCCGCGACGCCGTACGCGGCACGCCCGGTGTTCCCGGACAGGCCGACGATCGCCCAGCGCGCGGGCGTGCGCAGCAGCCGGTCGATCGCGGCGGCGGACGGCTCGTCGGTCATGCGTCGAGCCTGCCAGCCGCCGACCGGTCACGCGCGGGACGTCGGGCCGCGGGACGCGTCGGCGGCTGCCGCGCGAGCCCGCGCCGTGGACGCGGCACCGCCCGCGACCTGCGCAGGCATAGGATCACCGCAGGACGTCGACGGGGGAGGTCGTGGCGGAGGACTCGCCGGTCAGTGCACGCGTGCTCACCGTGCCGAACGTGATCAGCCTGGCGCGGCTGCTGCTGGTGCCGGTCTTCGCGTGGCTCGTGGCGGAGGGCCATGACGCGTGGGCCCTCGTCGTGCTCGCGGTCTCCGGCGCGAGCGACTGGCTCGACGGCGTGCTCGCGCGCCGCATGCACCAGGTCACACGGCTCGGGCAGATGCTCGACCCCGCGGCCGACCGGCTGTTCATCCTCGTCACGCTCGTCGCGCTCGCGTGGCGCGGCATCGTGCCGCTGTGGCTCGTGGTCGTGCTCGTCGCGCGCGACGTCGTGCTCGCCGTGATGCTGCTCGTCCTCGCGCGCGCCGGCTACCCGCCGCTGCGGGTGCACCTCGCGGGCAAGGCCGGGACCTTCGCGATCATGTACGCGTTCCCGCTGCTGCTGCTGTCCGAGTGGCCGTCGGCCGTCGGCATCGCCGCCGGCGTCGTGGGCTGGGCGTGCGCGCTGTGGGGCGTCGGCCTGTACTGGTTCGCCGGCGCGCTGTACCTGACGCAGGCGGCCGCGGTGATGCACGCGGACGCCCGCGCGTCGCGCGCGACGAGGACGCCGTGAACCGTCGGCACGCGCAGGCCACGTCCCGCGCCGCCGACGCGTCGATGACCCTCATCAACGAGGTCTACCGCCGGCCGCTCGACCCGGGGTACCAGGAGGCCGCGGCGCGCCGCGCCGACGGGCTGGCGCCGCGCCGGACGGCCCGCGGCGCGGTCGCGCTGCTCGTCCTCGCGGTCGCGCTCGGCGGGTTCGCGGCGACGGCCGCCGTGGCGCTGCGGCGACCGGCGCCCGAGGCGTTGCAGGCGCGCACGCTCCTGGAGAACGAGATCCGCGAGAGGACCGCGACCGCCGACGAGCTGCGTCGCGGGAACGCGGCGCTCTCCGCCGAGATCGCCCGCCTGCAGCAGCGGGCGGCGTCGACCGACGACCCCGAGCTGTTCGCGCAGCTGCAGCGCGACGCGGTCGCCGCGGGCGTCGTGCCCGTCACCGGCCCGGGCGTGCGCGTGGTGCTGACCGACGGCGTCCCCGACGCGAACGCTGCGGCGGACGACGCGAGCTCCTACGTGCTCGACGTCGACCTGCAGGTCCTGGTCAACGGGCTGTGGGCCGCGGGGGCCGAGGCCGTCGCGGTGAACGGCGAGCGGATCACGTCGACGACGGCGATCCGCAGCGCGGGCGCCGCGGTGCTCGTCGACAGCACCGCGCTGAGCAGCCCGTACACGGTCGAGGCGATCGGTGACGCCGTCGCCATGCAGACGGCCCTGGCACGGACGTCCGCCGGGCAGCACCTCGCGTCGCTGTCGCAGTACGGCATCGACGTCGCGATGTCGTCGCAGCGCACGCTCGACCTGCCCGGTCGCGGGCAGATCGCGCTGCGCTCCGCCCGCGTCGCGGGTGCCGACGAGACGACGGATGACGCGGACCCGGCGCCCGAGGAGCACGACGTCCTTGGGTCGTCCCCGCGGGATGTGGCAGGGTCGTCCCGTCCCGACCAGGAGGAGGCCCGGTGATCGCGCTGATCGGTCTCGTGCTCGGGGTCGTCGCGGGCCTCGTCATCGAGCCGACCGTCCCGGCCGAGCTCCAGCCGTACCTGCCGATCGCGGTGGTCGCGGCGCTCGACGCGCTGTTCGGCGGCCTGCGCGCCTATCTCGACGGGATCTTCGACGAGCGTGTCTTCCTCACGTCGTTCCTGTCGAACGTCGTGGTCGCGGCCCTCGTGGTGTTCCTCGGCGACCAGCTCGGCGTCGGGTCGCAGATGACGACCGCGGTGATCGTCGTGCTCGGCATCCGCATCTTCTCGAACGCGGCCTCGATCCGTCGGCACCTGTTCAAGGCATGACCGACGACCAGGCGCCCCGGCCCGCGGACGACTGGCCCGGTGGACGTGAGCTTCCCGACGAGGGACCGGTGATCGACCCGTCGGACCCGCTCGGCCTGGGCGGTGACGCGGTCGATCGCTCCGACGCCGTGCGCGAGGCGCCGCCGACCGTGCCCGTGCGTCGCGTCGTGCCGGCGAAGGCTCGCGCCGACGGCGGTGCCCAGGACCCCACGACGGACACGTCCGCCGGCGAGCGCCCTGCGGCCGAGGGGCCGGCCGCCGAGGGGCCCGCCGCCACGGACCCCGCAGCCGAGGGGAGCGCCGCCGGCGGGACGCCGCACGGGCCCGTCGTGCGTCCCGCGCGCTCGGGCTGGTCGCGCCTCGGCCACGCGATGCGCCCGCGGACGACGCAGGGTCAGCTGCTCACCGCGGCCCTGTGCGCTCTGCTCGGCTTCGCGCTCGTCGTGCAGGTGCGGCAGACCTCCGAGACGCAGCTCGGCGCGCTGCGGCAGAACGACCTCGTGCGCCTGCTCGACGAGACCACGACCCGCACCGACGAGCTCGAGCGCGAGTCGCGCGACCTGCAGCGCGAGCGCGACGAGCTGCTGTCGGGGTCCGACCGGCAGCAGGCCGCCCTCGACGCCGCGCGCCGCACGGCCGCGATGCAGGGCATCCTCACCGGGCGCCTGCCGGCGACCGGCCCCGGCGTGCGGATCACGCTGACCGACGTCGACGGGGCGATCCGCCCCGCCACCATGCTGCACGTCCTCGAGGAGCTGCGGAACGCGGGCGCCGAGGCGATCGAGCTCAACGGGCAGCGGATCACCGCGAGCAGCGCGTTCACGGGCGGCCGCGACGGGGTCCTGCTGGACGGCGTCGCGCTGGAGTCGCCGTACCGCTGGACGGTCATCGGCGACCCCGACACGATCGCCCCCGCGCTCGAGATCCCCGGCGGCGCCGCCGCGCGCGTGCGTGCGGACGGCGGCCGCGCGACCGTCGAGAAGTCGGACCACGTGGAGGTCTCGGCGGTCCGTGTGCTGCCGGACCCGGTCCACGCGACGCCCGTCGAGGGCGGCGACTGATCCCGGGCGCACCGAGCAGCACGGGGTGTCACCCGCGTGGCGGGCGTCGTGGGCTGCGCACCTGCGTCGACACCGCATAGGGTGAGTCCCGCACAGGCCGGGCCCGGGGCGAGAACGCCGCGCCGCGCCCGAGACCGACACGGGAGGTGCGCATGAGCGACGATCGACGGCTGCCGGACGGCGGCCTGCCGGCGTACCGGGGGGACGGCCCCGACACGACCGTCAGCTTCGGCTCGGTGGAGCCGGTCGACGTCGAGGCCCCGGCGGTCGGCCTCACGAGCGACGAGTCCGCGGCGGTGCACGCGCTGCCGCCCACGTCGGCGCTGCTGATCATGCAGCGCGGGCCGAGCTCGGGCGCGCGGTTCCTGCTGGACGCCGAGCGGACGACCGCGGGCCGCAGCACGAGCGCCGACATCTTCCTCGACGACGTCACGGTGTCCCGCAAGCACGCCGAGTTCGTGCGTGACGGGCTGCAGTTCGTGGTGCGGGACATCGGCTCGCTCAACGGCACGTACGTCAACCGGACCCGCATCGACGCGGTCGCCCTGCGCCCGGGCGACGAGGTCCAGATCGGCAAGTACCGCATGACGTTCCACCCCAGCCCGCACCGTGACGCGTCCTGAGCGCGCGGTGACGCAGGCCGCGACCGAGGGCGAGGTCGCGGGGGAGACGACGCCCGAGCCGTGGCCGCGGGGCATCTCGCGGCGCGCGTCGATGCGGATCTCGGACGTGCTCGCCGCGCTGCGGATCGAGTTCCCGGCGGTGACGACGTCGAAGCTGCGGTTCCTCGAGGAGCAGGGCCTGGTCGCGCCCGTGCGCACGCCCGCGGGCTACCGGCAGTACTCGCCCGCGGACGTCGAGCGGCTGCGGTTCGTGCTGCGCCAGCAGCGGGACAAGTACATGCCGCTCAAGGTCATCGGCGAACGGCTCGCGGCGCTCGACGCGGGTGTCGACGACGAGGCGCCGCCGCGCGCCCGTCTCGCGACGCGCGACGGGATCGCGCCGACGCCCGACCGGCTCACGGCGGCGCGGCTCGCGCAGGACGCGGGCGTCGACGTCGAGGTGGTCGACGAGCTCGTGAGCCAAGGGGTGCTCCGGCCCGGGCCGCGCGGCGTCTTCGACCCGTGGGCGCGCGAGGTCGTGCTGGTGGCGGCCGCGCTGGCGGACCACGGCATCGACCCGCGGCACCTGCGGGCGTTCCGTGCCGCGGCCGACCGGCAGGCGGACCTCGTCGACCAGGTCGTCGCACCGTGGCGCGGGCAGCGCAGCGTCTCCGCCCGCGCGCGGGCCGGGACGCTCGCCGCCGAGGTCGGCGAGCTGTGCGCGCGCATGCACACCGCGCTGGTGCGTTCCGCGGTCCACGACATCGCGCCCTGACCGGGCGCCTGCCGCATCCGGTCCCTCGGGCGGCCGGGGAGCGGACGGGGACGTAGCGTGGGGGGCGTGGGCGGCGTCGAACCCGAGATGGTCCCGGTCGAGGTCGTCGGCGTGCGCACGCACCTGGCCGACGACGAGATCGTCGTGCTCCTGCTGGACCCGGACGCCGCGCTGATCGTGCCGATCCTCATCGGCCCGGCCGAGGCGTCGGCGATCGCGTCGGCGCAGGCCGGGATCGTGCCGCCGCGCCCCATGACGCACGACCTGCTGCGGGACGCCCTCCTCGCCGTGGGGGCCCGCGTCGGGCACGTGGAGATCACGCGGCTCGAGGACGGCGTGTTCCACGCGGCGCTCGTGCTCACGACGGGGCGTCGGGTCGACGCGCGCGCGTCCGACGCGATCGCCGTCGCGCTGCGGTTCGCGTGCCCCGTGCTGTGCTCCGCGGAGGTCGTCGCGCTGGCGGGGGTGGAGGTCCGGCCGGCCGCGGACGAGGACGACCTCGCCGAGTTCCGCGAGTTCCTCGACCACGTCTCGGCCCAGGACTTCGAGACGGGGCAGGAGCCGGGTCCCGACGCCGGTGGCCGTGGCGGTTGACCCGACCGGGTGACGCCAACCTTCGACGTCCACCTGAGGGTGAGACGTGGCGCACGCGACACGCCGGGAGTCGTTCGTTGCGCCCCCGACCCCGCGGGCCTAGCGTTGCAGAAGTTCCGGAAGAGAGCGTCCGCCACACCGGTGGACGTCGAGGGAGGACCCCCGTGATCAGCAACGAGAGCGCCGACGGCGCCGGCGCGATCCCGCACCACGCGCAGGGTCTCCTGTTCGACGACGACCTGCCGGACCTCGACGTCGCCACCGGCTACCGCGGGCCCACGGCCTGCCGGGCCGCCGGCATCACCTACCGCCAGCTCGACTACTGGGCGCGCACGGGGCTGGTCGAGCCGTCCGTCCGGCCCGCCACGGGCTCCGGCACGCAGCGGTTGTACTCCTTCCGCGACATCCTCGTCCTCAAGGTGGTCAAGCGGCTCCTCGACACCGGGGTCTCGCTGCAGCAGATCCGCTCGGCCGTCGGGCACCTGCGGGAGCGCGGCGTCGAGGACCTCGCCCAGATCACGCTGATGTCCGACGGCGCGAGCGTCTACGAGTGCACGTCCGCCGACGAGGTCATCGACCTCGTGCAGGGCGGCCAGGGCGTCTTCGGCATCGCCGTCGGCCGGGTGTGGCGCGAGGTCGAGGGCACGCTCGCGCAGCTGCCGACCGAGCGCGCCGACGACGACACCGCGGCCCCCGCGCCGCAGGACGAGCTCGCGCTGCGGCGCCAGGCGCGGTCGGCCGGCTGACCCGTACGACGTCACGAGGTCCGGTACCCCTTCGGGGTGGCCGGACCTCGTCGCGTGCGCGGCTCCAGGCCTGGGTCGCCGCTCGGCGGGAGGCGTCAGCGACGCGGCGCGCGCAGCGCGCGCTCGAGCAGCTGGTCGAACACGCCCGCGAGCTCGGCCGCGGCGGCCCCGGGCCACGCGTGCACCGGCTGGGCCGCGCCCTGGGCCTGCTGGAGCGCCGCGCGCTCGGGGATGCTCGGGGACAGCACGAGCGGCCCGTACAGCGTCTGGAGCTCCTCGAGGCGGTACGCCTGCTCGATCGAGCGGGCGCGGACCCGGTTGACCGCGATGCCGAGCGGCTGCAGCGACGGCGCCGGGC
Organism: Cellulomonas iranensis NBRC 101100 = JCM 18110; assembly: GCF_001552375.1. GTDB lineage: Bacteria > Actinomycetota > Actinomycetes > Actinomycetales > Cellulomonadaceae > Cellulomonas > Cellulomonas iranensis. The sequence goes on from NZ_BCRB01000029.1 coordinate 24,058, forward strand.
CGCGCCGCAGCTCGTCGATCGTCCGCATGGCGCGGCCGACCGCCATCACGGCGAACAGCCCCGGCTCGGTCACCACCACGGCGCGGTCGCACGCGGTCAGCCCGGTGCGCGTGAGCCCGCCGAGCGAGGGCGGGCAGTCGATGAGCACGAGGTCGTAGCCGCTCACCCACGACAGCGCGTAGCGCAGCCGGTCGGCGTCCGCGTCGTCGATGCGGTCGTGCATGACGGAGCGCTCGGAGCCGACCAGCACGTCGAGGCCGTGCTGCGCCCAGGACGACGGCGCGGTCGCGCCCGCCACGGACTCGGCCGACGGGTCGTCGAGCACCGACGCCACGTCGCCCGTGCCGCGCGCCGTGCCCAGCGCCATGGTCGAGTCGCCCTGCGGGTCGAGGTCGACCACGAGCGTGCGCAGGCCGCGCTCGAGCGCCGCGGAGGCGAGCCCCAGCGTCACGGAGGTCTTGCCCACTCCACCCTTGAGGCTGCACACACCGAGGACCAGCACGCCGCAACCGTATCCGGGCGGGTGGGCCCGCACGAAACCCCGGCGCGACACGGCGTGCCTGCGTCGCGCCGCGCCGTCCCGGAAGGGCGGACTCGTCCGGATCTCGGCAGGATGGCCCCATGAGCCTCACGTTGACCAGGTACGGACACGCGTGCGTGCGTGTCACCACCGACAGCGGCGCGTTCGTCGTGGACCCCGGGTCGTTCAGCGACGTCGAGACCGCGCTCGACGGCGTCGAGCACGTCCTCGTGACCCACGCGCACCCGGACCACCTCGACGCGGCCGCCGTCGCGGCCCGCGACGTGCACGTGCACGGGCCCGCGCAGGTGCTCGACACGCTCGCCGACGCGGGCGTCCCCGACGAGCGTCGCCACCTGCTGACGCCGGGCGACCGGCTCGAGGTGGCCGGGGCTGTCGTCGAGGTGCTCGACGCGCCGCACGAGGTCATCCACCCGGAGGTGCCGCTGCCGACGAACGTCGCGCTGCTCGTCGACGGGGTCGTGCTGCACCCCGGCGACGCGTTCGTCCGGCCGCCGGCCGGCGTGGCGATCGACGTGCTGCTCGAGCCCGTCGGGGCGCCCTGGCTGCGGGTGGCGGACATGGTGGAGCACGTGCGGGCGGTGCAGCCGCGTCGTGTGGTCCCCGTGCACGACGGCACCCTCAGCGACGCCGGGCGCTCGCTCGCGCTGACGTTGCTCGGCAACCTCACGGAGGCCGAGGTGCTGACGCCGGCGCCGGGGGAGCCCGTGCGCGTCGACTGACGCCCGGCGCCTCAGGTGCGCGAGTCCGTCGCCCGGCTGCTGCCCGACGGGACGACTCGGTGGGGACGACTCGGGCATGCTGGTGCGGTGACGACGTCCGACCCCGAGCCGCACGCATCGCCCGCGTTGGCGGTCCGACGGTACGCACGTCCGGACGAGCCGTGGGTGCGCGCGTGGTTCCGTGATCCGGAGCTCGACCGGTGGCTCGGCCCGCTCGACGACAACTGGTGTGCGCACGTCGAGACCGAGACGACGGGCGTGCAGCTCGTCGTCGAGCACGAGGGTCGCCCGATCGCGCTCGTGGGGGTGGAGTGGGACCCCCTCGGGGACCGGCACGCCGTCACCGACGTCGCGGTCGACCCGTCGCGACGGCGGTCCGGGGTGGGTCGCGTCGCGCTCGACGCGGCGCTCGCCTGGTCCGGTCATCCGGCGGCGACCGGGTGGGTGGCGTTCGTCGACCCCGACAACGCCGTGGCCCTCGGCTTCTTCGACGCGCTCGCCTGGACGGCGGGCGCGGTCGACGACGGACTGCGGTGCATGACGAGCCCGGCGGGCTGCGCGCACCGTGGCGTCCGTGCGGTCGCCGGCCCGCGGCCGCGCGGTTAGCGTGAGCGCGGCGGAAGGAGCCGGAGATGTCCGAGTCGTTCGACGTGCAGGTGCCGGAGCTCGAGTACGACGAGACCGTGCCGCCGCGCCCCGAGGAGGAGGTCGCCGACGTCGCACGCGCGACGCCGGACCCCGCGGGGCACGGCGACGCGCAGGACGCGCACGCGGTCGGTCCGGAGGCATGAGGCGCGCCGCGAGTCACGGAGGTCGCGCGTGGGGCATGCTGTGGCGGTGCTGATCCGACGCGTCGACGAGGACGACTGGCCCATCGTGCGCGACGTGCGCCTGCGGGCGCTGCGGGAGTCGCCGGAGGCGTTCGGCGCGTCGCTGGCCCGCGAGGAGCGGTTCACCGAGTCGCACTGGCGGATGCGCCTGCGGACGAGCCCCACGTGGGTCGCGGTCGACGACGACGACGTGCCCAAGGCGCTCGTCTCGCTCGTGCCCGAGCCGGGGTCGCCCGAGGACGACCGCCACGTCGTCTCGCTGTGGGTCGCGCCCGAGGTGCGTCGCCGCGGCACCGGCTGGGCGCTGCTCGACACCGTCGTGCGGGCCGGCGCCGCCGACGGGGCGCGCACCGTGTCGCTGTGGGTCGTCGACGACAACGCCGAGGCCGTCGACCTCTACGTGCGCGCCGGGTTCACGCGCACGGGCGAGACGCAGGCGCTGCCGCGCGACCCCTCGCGCACCGAGGAGAGGTACGAGCGCGTCACGAGCCCTCGCGGGCTGGTCGGCTGACACGCGGCCGCCGCGGGGGCGTCACGCGTCCGCCGGCCGCCAGCGGAAGTGCTCGACCAGCGCACCGAGGCGCGGGACGCGCTGCACGCCGAGCAGCAGCGCGAAGCCCGCGAGCCCGCCGAGGACGTTGAACAGCAGGTCGTTGACGTCGGCGACGTGACCCCCGCCGAGCAGGACCGCCGTGACGAGCTGGGTCAGCTCGATGGTGAGGCTGAAGCCCGCGACGGCGGCGAGCACGCGCGGCCACGTCGGCCGCGCGAGCACCAGCGCCAGCAGCGCGCCGAGCGGGACGAACACCGCGACGTTCATCGCGGCGTCGCCGGTCTCGTAGCCGACGACCGGCACCAGCTGGAGCGACGAGTGCCACACGCCCTCGCGCGCGGGCTTGTCGAGGAAGATCGGGAAGACCGTGTTGGCGACCACCCCGGCCACGTAGACGCACAGCGCGAGCGCGACGGCCGCGCGCGCCACGGTCAGCCGACCGCGGAGGCGCAGGTGCCACAGCATCGCCCCCAGAGCGACGGTGGCGAGGGGGACGACGACCGGGAGGACCGGGACCTGCTGGAACACGCGCGTGCTGCTCTCTGTCGGTGGGGAGGGAGGCCGCGGCGGTGGGGCCGGTCGACCCTCGCACCCGCGCCGGGTGCGCGGCGTCCCCCCGGGGGTGGACGCGGCCGTGGCCCCGTCGGGCGACGGGGGGACGGGTCAGGCGTCGCGCGCGCGGAGGGTCGCCGCCGCCGCGACGGTGGTCCACAGCGTGAACACGGCCATGACGGCGAGGCCGCCGACGGGGGAGAGCACGCCGATGCCGTCCCGCGTGTAGGAGGCCTGGCCGGCGGTCGTCGGCCAGTACGAGGCCGCGAGGTCGCCGACGGCCCCCGGCAGGCCGGGGGCGAGCGCGGGGACGAGCAGGGCCACCGTCACGACGATCGCGAGCGTGCCGGCCGAGCTGCGGGTGAGCGTGCCGAAGCCGACGCCGAGCACGGCCGTCAGGACCAGGTAGGCCGTGGCGCACAGGAGCGCCCGCACGGTCGCGGGGTCGCCGAGGTCGGCGGACGGCAGGCCCGCGGCCGCGAGCGCGCCCTGGCTCGCGGCGTGGGCGACGACGACCGTGACGACGGCGGTGGCGGTGGCGATCAGCGCGGCGACCGCCGTCTTCGCGGCCAGCAGCGCCGTGCGGCGCGGCGCGACGGTCAGGGTCGTGACGATCTGACCCGTCGCGTACTCGCCGGTCACGAGCTGCGCGCCGAGGCAGGCCACGAGGACCTGCCCGACGAGCACGCCCTTGAGGCCGACGGCGACGGGGTCGAGGTCGGCGGGCAGGGCGGTGCGCCACTCGGGGAGCAGCGCGCTCACGCCGAGCAGCCCGACCACCGCCGTCACCACGACCGTCGACACGGCGAGGAGCCACGTGCCGCGGACGCTGCGGGCCTTGATCCACTCGGAGGCGAGGAGGTCCATGTCAGGCGGCGTCCTTCCGTGCGGCGGTCATGGCGAGGAAGACCTCCTCGAGCGAGTCGCGGACGTCCGTGAGCTCGGCGAGGGCGACGCCGGTCGTCGCGGCGATCCGTCCGACCTCGTCGGTCGTGGTGCCCGTGACGTCGAGCGCGTCTGCGGCGACGGGATCGACGCGCGTCGTGACCCCGGCGCGGTCCAGCGCCGCGGCGAGGCGTTCGCGTTCGGGGCTCCGGGCACGCACGCGGCGCGTCGTCCGCTCGGCGACGAACGCCGTCAGCGGCTGGTCGGCCAGCAGCCGCCCGTGGTGGACGACGACGAGGTGGTCGGCGGTGAGCTCCATCTCGCCCATGAGGTGACTCGAGAACAGCACGGTGCGCCCTTCGCTCGCCAGGTCGCGCATGAGCGTGCGGGCCCACCGGATGCCCTCGGGGTCGAGCCCGTTGAGCGGCTCGTCGAGGATGACGACGCCGGGGTCGCCGACGAGCGCGGTCGCGATGCCGAGGCGCTGCTGCATGCCGAGCGAGAGCTCGCCCGCGGGGCGGTGTGCCGCGTCCGCGAGGCCGACGAGGCCGAGCACCTCGGGGACGCGACGCCGGTGGACGCCCCCGGCACGTGCGACCGCGAGGAGATGGTCGGTGGCGGTCCGCCGCGGGTGGACGGCGCGCGCGTCGAGCATCGCGCCCACGACACGCATCGCGCGCGGGGTCTCGGCGAGGCGCAGGCCGCCCACGGTCGCCGCGCCGCGGGTGGGTCGGTCGAGCCCGAGGAAGAGCCGCAGGGTCGTGGACTTGCCGGCCCCGTTGGGCCCGAGGAACCCCGTGACCACGCCGGGCCGGACCCGGAACGACAGGTCGTCGACGGCGGTGGTGCGACGGTAGCGCTTGGTGAGGGCGTGGGCCTCGAGGGTCGCGGAGGGGGTCATGGCGGCGACACTACACCGTGTGGTGTAGATCTACACCCGACGGTGTAGCGTGGGTCCCGACCGCGGGAAGGGGCACCATGACGACGCTCGACGAGAGGCCCGTGCGCGCCGGGCAGGCGCACAAGCGCGCCGCGATCCTGGCGGCCGCGCGCGAGCTGTTCGTGCAGTCCGGCGTGGACCGCACCAGCATGGACGCCGTCGCCGCACGGGCGGGCGTCTCGAAACGGACCGTCTACGACTACTACGGCGACAAGCGTCGGCTGCTCCTCGGTGTCGTCGAGGAGGCGGGGGAGCGGGCGCTCGAGACCCTCCGGGAGCACGTGGCGCACCGCCTCGGGGACGCGACGCCGCTGCGCGAGCCCGCCGCGCTCGAGCGGGCGTTCGTCGACCTCGCGTCCGACCTCGGCGACGCGCTGCTGCTGTCGGCCGACCACCTCGCCGCCGTCCGGCTCGTCACCGAGAACGAGCAGCAGCTGCCCGAGCTGGACGGCCACCCGCTCGACGAGGCGCAGACCCGGGTGCTCGCCGACCGTCTCGACGACCTCACCCGGGCGGGTCTGCTCGACGCGCCCGACCCCGCGCTCGCCGCCGAGCACTTCCACGCGCTGACGACGCTCCGGGTGCTCAACGAGCCCTCCCGCCGTCGCGCCGAGCGCACGCACGTCCTGCGGATCATGACCGACGGCGCCCGCGCGTTCGTGCGCGCCTACGCCGCGCGCCCGGGCGCATGAGCGACCACCGCTCCACGCCGCCCGACCGCGCGGACGCCGCCCACCGGGCAGCCGCGCTCAAGGAGCGGATCTACGTCGCGTTCACCGCGCTGGCCGTGATCCTCACGCTCCAGGCGCACGACGCCGACGCCTCGCCCGGGCGCGCCCTCGGCACGCTCGCCGTCGCGGTCGCAGCCACGGTCTGCACGGTGTACCTCGCCGACCTCCTGAGCCACGTCGTCGTGCACGCACGCGTCCCCACGGCCGCCGAGCACGGCCGCATGGCGGCCTCGACGCTGGGTGCCGCGACCGTCGTCGGCCCCGCGGTGGTGTCGCTCGCACTGGCGGCCTTCGGCGTCTACACGACCACCACCGGCCTGCTCGTCGCGACCGTCACCACGGTGACGACGCTGACCGCGGTGGGGCTGCTCGCGGTGCGCCGGCTGGCGCTGCCCCGGCGGCAGCGGGTCGTGGTCATGGCGTGCGAGGTCGTGCTCGCGCTGGCGGTGCTCGCGCTGGGCGTCCTGGCGCACGGGTAGGGGAGGGCGGGGCCGGGCCGTCCGGTCCGGCGACGTGGAGGGGAGACCTGCGATGACCGAGACGGACCTGCCGACGGTGGCGGTCGTGGGACCCGGCGCGATCGGGACCACGGTCGCGGTCGCGCTGCACGAGGGCGGCGCCGCGCCGTTCGTCGCCGGTCGCACGGCCCGCACCGAGCTGCGGCTCGACGTGGGCGGCTCGGTCGTGGTCGCGCCCGTCCCCGTCCGGACCGACCCGGACGACGCTCCGGGTGCCGTCGACCTGGTGGTCCTCGCGGTGAAGGCCACGCAGAACCCCGACGCCGCGCCGTGGCTCGCGCGGCTCTGCCGCCCGGGCACGGTCGTGTGCGTCCTGCAGAACGGCGTCGAGCAGCGACAGGCGGTGGCGCCGCTCGCGCCGGGCGCGACCGTCGTGCCGGCCGTGGTGTGGTTCCCCGCGGAGCGCCTGCCTGACGCGACCGTGCGGCTGCTCGCCGAGCCGCGGCTCACCCTCCCGGACGCACCCGGGTCCGACGTCGTCGTCCGCGCGCTGCAGGGGTCGCGGTGCGCGGTCGGCACGACGTCGGACTTCGCGTCCGCCGCGTGGCGCAAGCTGCTGCAGAACGCGGCCGCGGGACTCATGGCGCTGACGGGTCGGCGCTCGGGCGTGTTCGGCAGGGACGACGTCGGTGCGCTCACGCTGGCCTACCTGCGCGAGTGCCTCGCCGTCGCGCGCGCCGAGGGCGCGGACCTGGGGGAGGGCGAGCCGCAGCGCGTCCTCGACGCCTTCCGCGGCGCGCCACCGGAGCGCGGTACGTCGATCCTGGCGGACCGCGAGGCGGGGCGGCCGCTCGAGTGGGACGTCCGCAACGGCGTCGTGCGCCGCCTCGGGCGCGCGCACGGCATCCCGACGCCGATCAGCGACGTGCTCGTGCCGCTGCTCGCCGCGGCGAGCGACGGGCCGGGCTGAGGGAGGCGGCCCGCGGGCGCCAGGACGTGCGGTCCCGCACGGCGGGCGGGTCGAGGCGGGACCAAGGTGCGCAGCGAGGCAGCGGAGCGCGTGCCACGCTGACCACGTGCCGACACCGCCGGACCCGACGACCGCGGACGCCCTGCTGCGCGAGCTCTGCCGGCAGCTGGCCGCCATGGCGGGCTGGGACCGGTCGGTCGGTGACGACACCCCCCGGTTCGGGCTGATGTTCCGGGAGCGCGCGGACGGCCTGCTGGTCGCGGCACGCGCGCTCGCCGCGCACCCGTCGCTGGTCGGGGACGACGACCTGAGGAGTCGTGTCGACGAGCTGGACCGCGCGGTGGCGCGGCACGTCGAGGACCCGTGGTTCAACCGCGAGGTCGTCGCGGCGACGCACGAGGTCGCCGAGCGCACCGAGGACCTGCTCGGCATCGGGTAGGGCGATCCGCGGGTCGTCGAGGTGCCGCCGACGACGTGAGTCGCGTCGGTCGCGCGGAGGGCGACGTCGTCCCGAGGGGAACCGGCCGGACGTTGCGGCACCTCTGCGTCTCAAGGATCCGTCGTCCTCCGACCCGCCGTCGGCAGACGTGCGGCATGCTGCTGCCGTGACCGCCGGCCTCGTCCTCACCGACCTGCGCGCTGTCGTGTTCGACGTAGGGGAGACCCTTGTCGATGAGTCGCGAGCGTGGAGCGAACAGGCAAGGGTCGCCGGCGTCACCCCGTTCAGCCTCATGGCGGCGATCGGCTCCGTGATCAGCCAGGGGCGCGACCATCGCGATGCGTGGGCGCTGCTCGGAGCCGCGCCGCCGGATTCCGTGCCTGACATCGGCCGCGGCGACTTGTATCCCGATGCGCTCGAGTGCCTTCGAGCGGTGGGCCAGGCCGGGCTGGTGGTGGGGGTCGCCGGAAACCAGCCCAGCGGAGCGGAAGTGGCCCTGACGACAGCCGGCGTCCACGTCGACTTCGTGGCCGCCTCCGCGACGTGGGGCGTCGCGAAGCCGTCGCTCGCGTTCTTCCGACGCGTCGTCGCCGAGACGCAGGCCGATCCCCACCGCGTCTTTTACGTCGGCGACCGGCTGGACAACGACATCCGTCCTGCACGCGCCGCAGGTCTACGAACGGCATGGCTGCGACGCGGACCATGGGCGTACCTGCAGCAACCTCACGCAGACGAGGTGCGGCCAGACATCGAGCTGCGCGACCTGACGCAGCTCACCGAGGTGCTGAAGCGAAGCACCGGGGGCAGGTGAGGCTCGCGCGGGGCACAGGTGTCCTCTGGCGCCGAGCGAGGGCATCGGACCGACGTCGTTGCCGTTCGCGGAGTCGCGCAGTCGATGAAGTGACATAATGCACATTATCGGCGTTGGTGGAGAACGGGCGGAGAGCCCGCCGAGCGGCGCTCAGGCGGTGACGACTAGGGGTCGTGTGCTGGCGACCACCCTCGTGTCTCTGGCGGTCACCTGGCCATGGTGCGCGCGGGTCCCGGCCGGCGCGCCGCGAGTCGCCCCTGAGCCGTCTCGTGGCGTGGTGCACGGCCGCGGGACCCGGGTCCCGCCGCCGTGCCGACAGCGTGTGAGAAGGTGCGGACGACGCCCGCGCACCGGACCGGGCGCCGTCATCACCGGGAGGCGTGCTCGTGGACGCGGCACAGCAGTCGGGCAGCACCGTCGACGTCACGCAGGAGCGTCGGTCCCGCCGCGCGACGGCCGCGATCCTCCTGCTCGCGGCGCTCGCCGTGGTCGTGGCCGTCTCGGTGCTCGCCGAGGGCGGCCGTCCCGCGGTGGCCGTGACGTTCGGCGTGGCGGGCGCGCTGGGCCTCGCGTTCGCCCCCCGCCTGTGGCGTCGCCCCTGACGCACGCCCCGCGCGTCCCGCCTGCCACGCGCCTGTCTGCTCGGTGGCCGCGCCGAGCCGACCACAAGAACGTCGAACACGTGTTCGAACCACAGTGGGCGTCGGCCACTCTCCGTCGAGGTGCACCGCTCCCCCAGGCTCGCGTCATGCACGACGACACGAGCTGGTCCGCACCCGGGCCCGACGACGACCTTCCCGCCCTGCCCACCGCACCGCTCCTGCACGACGACGCGGTGCTCGACGCCGCGCTCGCGCTGATCGGTCCCGAGCGTGCCGGACCCCCGGCGCTGTGGCTCCTGCTCCTCGACGCGGACGCGCGCCTGCTGCCCGTCGTGCTCCCGCTGGTCGGCATCCCGTTGCAGCCGGTGCCCGGTGACGTGCGGCAGGTGATGGTGGCGATCGACGACGTCCTGCGGCACGAGGCGCCGGGCGGCGCGCTCGTCGTCGCCGTCGTGCGTGCCGCAGGAGGTGACCGTGGTGCGTTCGAGCGCACGTGGGAGGCCGCGGTGCGCGAGGCCGCCGACGACCGGGGCGTGCCCGTGCGGGTCGTCCTGGCGGTCGGTGAGCACCGCGCGCGCGTCCTGCGCCCGTGAGGTGGGTGGTCGGCCGGGCGGTAGCCGGCCGACCACCGTGGGGCTCAGGCCTGCGGCGCGTCCGCGAGCTCGGGCGGCCAGACGACGGAGAACCGCTCGCAGACGATCTCGTCGCTCTCCGACCACGTCGCACCACGGGCGGCGCACGTCCGGGTCCAGTACGTGCGGTGCTCGCGGCGCCAGCTCTCGAGCGACCGGTCGTCCTCGCCCTCGGCGTACGCGAAGTCGGCGTCGACCTGGTCGAACGTGAGGATGCGCAGGTCCGTGCTGCGGATGACGATCGCCGGCGCTCCCGTGCTGTCGCACGCGATCCAGTGGCTGCCGACGCGCGGCAGCTCGTCACCCCGCGCGCGGTACTCGCTCGTCAGCTCCGCGGTACCGCGCTTCGGGCCGTGCGTCACGGTCCGCAGCAGCTCGTCCGCCAGGCGCGGGTTGTCGCCGAAGTACTCGACCGTGTAGTCCGAGCACGCCGCGACGGCGGCCGGGTGCGCGGCGGCGTAGTCCGCCCAGAACGCGTCGGCCGCGGCGCGGTCGACGGGGGGCAGGGCGGTGGGCTGGTCCTCGTGAGCCATGCCACCCACGCTACGCAACCGCTGATCGCCGCGACGAGCGCATACCGCCGTGACGGAGCGTGACCGTCGTCTCAGACGGGCCGCGGTCCGTGCGCGGCGGACGCACGGCCGGGTCCGTGCGGGCGATTCCGCCCGGGACCGTGCGCACGGTCCCGGGCGGGCGCGTCGGCGCGTGGACCGCCGACGCGCCCGCAGCGCCTCAGGCCGGCCCGGGCGACGCGTCGTCGATGGCTGCGAGCTGCTCGAGCGTCGGCTCCCACAGCGCCGACGCGACGTTCGCGCGCACCTGCTCCGGCGTGCGAGCGCCCGAGATGATCGACGCGACGGCGGGCTGGGCAGCCAGGCCGCCGAGCGCGAGCGTCGGCAGGTCGACGTCCCAGTCCTGCGCGAGCGCGGCGAGCGCCTCGATGCGGTCGAAGTCCGCGGCCGCGAGGCGCTGCGGCATCCGCGACAGGCGGCTGCCCTCGGGCGCCTCCTGACCACGGCGGTACTTGCCCGTCAGCAGGCCCGACGCGAGCGGCACGTACGGCAGGATCCCCACGCCGACCTGCTCGGCCGCCGGCACGAGCTCCGCCTCCGCGCCGCGGTCCAGGAGGTTGTACCGGTTCTGCGCCGACACGAACGGCGTCGTGCCCGCCGACCGGGCCGACCAGTCGGCGTCGACGACCTGCCAGGCGGCGAAGTTCGAGGACCCGACGTAGCGCACCTTGCCTTCCACGACCAGCTCGTGCAGCGCCGCGAGCGTCTCCTCGATGGGCGTGCCCGGGTCCGGTGCGTGCAGCTGGTACAGGTCGACGTGGTCCGTCCCGAGACGCCGCAGCGACCCCTCGATCGCGCGCCGCACGTACCGGCGCGACCCGCGCGCGCCCCAGTCCGCGCCGTTGAGCCCACCGACGTCCATGCCGAACTTCGTCGCGACCACGACGTCGTCGCGGTGACCGCGCAACGCCGCACCGAGCAGCTCCTCGCTCTGGCCCGGCTCGCCGCCGTACACGTCGGCCGTGTCGAAGAACGTCACGCCCGCGTCCAGGGCGGCGCTCACGACCTCCCCCACGCCGTCGGGGGCGAGCGTCGCCCCGAACGTGTTGCACCCGAGCCCTGCCGTGGACACCGTCAGGCCGCTGTCGCCGAGGCGGCGGTACGTCATCGTCATGCCACCCACCCTAGGCAGCACGAGGTCGCCGCCGCTCCCCCGGTGCCGACGCGCGCGACGACGCCGTTCCTGCCACAGTGTGTGTTCACCAGACCTTCACCGCGGGTCGGAACATCGCCGTCCCTCCCCGCGTTGACGAACAGGAAGCGGAACGATTCGATCTGGAATCCGGCAGGGCGCGAGCTGCCGGAACCACACGGCACGGAGGTCCCTCATGGCCAACAGGTCCCTGCGCGGCATGCGCATCGGGTCCCACAGCATGGAGACCGAGCAGGGCGTCGACTTCGCCCCTCGTCTCCAGGCGTACTACGACTGCCCGAACGGGCACACCATCATCCTGCCGTTCTCGGTCGAGGCGGACGTCCCCGTGGTGTGGGAGTGCCGCTGCGGCACCGAGGCGCTGCTGCGCGACGCGTCGAAGCCCGAGGTGAAGGCGGGCAAGCCGCCGCGCACGCACTGGGACATGCTCCTCGAGCGGCGCACGGTCAACGAGCTGCAGGAGCTGCTCGACGAGCGGCTCGACCTGCTGCGTGCGGGCAAGCTGCGCCGCAGCGCCTGACACCCGCTCCCCCGATGCCCCCGGTGCCCGCACCGGGGGCATCGTGCTGTCCGGGTCCGGGTCCGGGTCCGGGTCCGGGTCCGGGTCCGGGTCCGGGTCCGGGTCCGGGTCGCGGTCGGCGAGCCAGACCCGCGCCGAGCAGGAGCATGCCTCGTCCGACCGCGTCGGCGAGCAACCCGGTGCCACCCGGTCGCGGCGCGCCCGGGACACGGTCGGACTACGGGTCAGGCGGGACCCTCGGGTCGGTCGTCGCGCCGCAGCCGCGCGGCGCCGACCATGCCCGCGAGCACGACCCACACCGCGAGCACGCACGCGACCCGCGCCGGCCAGTCCCCGGCGCGTGCGGCCGGTGTCAGCGAGTCCCGCAGCGGCAGGTCCGCGATCATCTGGTCGGCGGTGAACAGCTCGGTGCGCTGCGTGACCACCCCGTTGGGCGCGATCACGGCGCTCACGCCGACCGTCGAGATCTGCACGGTCGCACGCCCCAGCTCGACCGCCCGCAGGCGCGCCATCGCGAGCTGCTGGGTCGACTCGTCGGACCACCCGAAGGACGCGTTGTTGGTCTGCACGACCAGCAGCTCGCCGCCCTCGGTCACGGCCTCGCGGACGATCGCGTCGTACGCGACCTCGAAGCAGATGACGTCCCCGAGCACGACGGTGCGTCCCAGGCGCTCGGACGCCAGCGGGATCACCCCGGGCTTCGTGCCGGGCAGCATGTCGCGCGTCACGAGGTCGACCGCGTCGGAGAAGTGCCGCACGAACGAACGCATCGGGATGTACTCGGCGAACGGTGCGGGCCGCTGCTTCGAGTAGGTCGCGACCGGGCCGACGCCCGGCTCCCACAGCACGGCGGTGTTGTAGCGGCCGCCGGAGTCCGGGTACTGCACGGTCCCCACCAGCAGCGGGGCGGCGACCTCCTGCGCGACGCCGTCGATGAGCCCCGCCGCCTCGGCGTCGACCTGCGGGTCGATGTCGGAGCCGTTCTCGGGCCACAGCACGACGTCGAGGTCGCCGGGTGCGGTCCGCTCGAGCAGCGCGCGCGTGCCCGCGACGTGGTTGTCGAGGACCTGCCGGCGCTGCCCGAACGCGTCGAGCCGGCCCGGTTCGGGGACGTTGCCCTGCACGGCCCCGACGCGGAGCGTGCCGGTCTGCGCGGCGGTGTCGAGCGGGATCACGAGGGACCCCGCGACGACCGCGCCCACGGCGGCGAGCGCGCCGACCGTCCGGACGAACGCGACCTGCCCCGCGGCCAGCGCGGCGCGGGCCAGGAGCACGCCGAGGCCCGCGACCACGGCGCTGAGCAGCGGTGTGCCGCCCACCCACATGAACGCCGCGAGCGGTGAGTCCGCCTGCGAGAACGCGAGCCGCCCCCACGGGAAGCCGCCGAAGGGCCAGCTCGAGCGGAGCTCTTCGACGCCCACCCAGAGGACGACGAAGACGAGCAGCTGCCAGAACCCGCCGCGCCACACGGCGTGGCCGCGCCGCGCCCACGCCCACGCGGCGCCGAACAGCGCGACGTACGACGCCTCGAGGACGGTCAGCGCGAGCCACGGGACCAGCCCCACGGCCTCGTCGGCCCACGTGATCATCGGGCCGAAGCACGTCAGGCCCCACACGAGGCCCACGAGCGCGTTCCAGCGAGCCGAGTCGCGTCGCAGCGCCAGGTACAGCAGCGTCACGCCGACGGGGGCGAGCAGGCTCCAGCCCGGGTCGGGGAACGCGAGGCGGGTGAAGAAGCCGCCGGCCGCCGCGAAGACGAGCGTCAGCCAGCGGGCGGACGGCGGGAGAGGCACCGCAGCAGGGTACGTCAGCCAGCCGTGAGCGCGGCGCCCCGCACCGGCCGGGGCTCCGACCGACCGGCCCGCGCGCCCTTCGTACCGGCGAGGCGCTGCCTGCCGTTCTCTGTTGGACGCGCGGGCCCGGTCGGAGCTCATGCGGCGCGGCGCCGCGCAGGCCTCGTGAGTCCCCCCGGCACCCGCGACGGCGGGCCACACGCGAAACTACTAGCCTCGGAAACGCTGTCAAGAGGACGTTCGGGCAGGTCAGCGGGATCACCGCAGGTCAGCGCGTCCCGAATGCCCGACGTCCGATCCCGTCGCTCGGCGTGTCGTCAGCGTGTCGCGCGCCGACCCCGCGCGGTCGCCCTGGGGCCGGCGAGCCGTGGCCTGAAGTTCACCCGAACGAGCCGGCGCTCGCGCTCGCCGTCAGCCCAGCGCGTCGTGCAGGACGACACCCGCGCGCACCGTGCGCAGGCACCGCGGCGCGGGTGCGTCGGGCGACAGGTCCGGCAGGAGCGGGCTGCCGGCGCGTGCGTCGGCGCTCCAGGCGGACGTGCGCGACGCCTGCACGACGAGGTGCTCGGCACGCCACACCGCGAGGTGCGCGGGCGCACCGACGCGCAGCTCCCCCGCCCCCGTGTGGTCGAGGCCGGCCAGGCGCCACCCGCCGCGCGTCGCGGCACGGAACGCGGCACGCACCGAGATCCGCTGGTCCGGCTCGTGGTGAGCGGCGGCGGCGCGCACGCCCGCCCACGGGTCCAGCGGGGTCACGGGTGCGTCCGAGCCGAGCGCGAGCGGCACGCCGGCCGCCGCGAGGTCGGCGAACGGGTTCATCGCCGCGGCGCGGCCGGGGCCGACGCGCCGCGCGTACATGCCGTCCGGCCCGCCCCACGCGGCGTCGAACGCGGGCTGGACCGACAGGCGCAGCCCGAGCAGCACGATCTGCGCGAGCGAGTGCGCGTCGACCATCTCCGCGTGCTCGACCCGGTGCCCGGCCGCGGCGATCGCCGCGGTGCCCTCGACGTCGGCGGCCGCACGCAGCCCGAGGAGCAGCTCGTCGAGCGCCCGGTCGCCGATGACGTGGAACGCGGCGTGCGACCCCGCACGGGTCACCGCCGTGACGTGGTTGGCGATCTGCTCGGCCGTCAGGTGCAGCGTGCCCGTCACGCCCGGAGCGTCCGCGTACGGGTGCCGCAGCGCCGCCGTGCGCGACCCGAGCGACCCGTCGACGTTGAGGTCGCCGCCGATGCCCGTCAGGCCCGGCACGTCGGCGAGCAGCGCGCGCGCGTCGTCCACGGTCACGCACGCCTCGGCGCGGTACCCCACGACGAGCGGCAGGGCCGACGCGGGGTCGGCGGTCATGGCGAGCAGCCGCCGCAGGCCCGCACGCGTGTCGACGTGCGGCGCGGACTGCTCGTGCACCGCGGCGATCCCCGCCGCGGCGGCCTGCGCGAGCGCCGACCGGTATGCCGCCTCGCGCTCGTCGTCGGCCACGGCCAGCGCGACGTCGCGCGCCGCGTGGTGGGCCGCGCCCACGACCCGGCCGTCGTCCGACCAGCCGGGCAGGCCGCGCAGCCCCGCGAGGTCCGCCAGCGCGCCGGACACCACCGCCGAGTGCACGTCGACCCGGGCCAGGTAGACCGGCAGACCCTGTCCCGCGGCGTCGAGCTCCGCGGCGGTCGGGGGGCGCCCCTCGGGCCACGTGCCCTCGTCCCACCCCGTGCCGTGCACGGGGCGCCGGTCCCCCGGTGCGCGCGCGGCCGCGACGCGGGCCACGGCGTCGAGCACGTCGCCCAGCCCGCGCACCCCGTTCTCGGCCGTCAGGTCGAGGCCGGCGCTCGCCAACGCCGTCTCGAGCAGGTGCACGTGCGCGTCGACGAACGCGGGCGCGACGAGCGCGCCGTCGAGCTCGACGACCTCGTCGACACCGGCGACGAGACCGTCGGCCGTGTCGTCGGAGCCCATCCAGGCGACGGTGCCGTCCTCGACGAGCAGGGCCTCGGCGAACGGGTCGGCCGGCGAGTGCACGACGCCGTGCCGGTACAGGGTCGAGCTCACAACCCGACACGATAGGGCCCGCCGCGCCGGGGCGCGGCCCGGGACCACGCCCCGGGCGTCGTGACCTGCGCCTCAGCGGCGCGCGCCGGACCGCCGTCAGACCGCCGAGTACGCGACCACGCCGCGGCGCAGCCCCAGCACGGCACGCTCCGCGGTCGTCCGCAGGCGGGCCGTCGGCGCGGCCCCCGCGACCTGGTCGAGCACGTCGATGACCTGCTTGCACCACCGCACGAAGTCGCCGGCCGCGAGGTCCGACCCCCGCAGCACCGCGTCGAGGCTGCGGCCCGCGGCCCACCGGTGGATCGGCTCGACCAGGCCGAGGTCGAGCGGCTGGATCGTCTCGAGCCGCGCCGCGTGCTCGAGGTCCTCGAGCTGGGACCACGCACGCACGGCGGCGTCCAGCGCCCGACCGAGACGGCCGTCGGGCCCGCCGGGGACGTGCGCGCCGGTGTCGTCGTCCCGCCGCGACCGGTACACGAGCGTCGACACGGCGGCCGCGAGGCCCGGCGCGTCGAGCTCGTCCCACACGCCCTGCCGCAGGCACTCGGCGAGCACGAGGTCGTTCTCGGCGTAGAGGCGGCGCAGCCACTGCCCGTCCGGCGTCACGGCGAGCGTGCCGTCGTCGTCGAGAGCGAGGTAGCCGAGGGTCCGCAGCACGTCGCACGTGCGGTCGAACACGGCGGCGATCGAGCCGGTACGGCCCGCGATGCGCCGCACGAGCGCCGCGTGCTCGTCGCGCAGCCGCTCCCACCGCTCGGCCCACCGCGCGTGGTCCTCACGGTCGGGGCAGCGGTGGCAGGGGTGCGCCCGCAGCTCGCGGCGCAGCGCCTCCAGCGCGGCGTCCTCCGCGGCGGCCGTCCGCGCCCGGTCGCGGCGTCCCCCCGGGCGCCCCGAGGGGGTCACGTCGAGCTCGTCGAGCCGCGACCGCAGGCGCGCCGCGAGGTCGCGACGCGCGGCCGGGACCCGGACCTGGAAGCCGCCCGGCACCTTCAGCCGGCCGACCGTCCGCAGGCCCGTGCCGACGTCGGCCACCGTGAGCCGGCGCACCTGGCGGTCCGTCGTCAGCACGGTCGGCCGCGGACCGTCGAACCCGCCCGGCCCGCCCGGGTCCACCACGACCGCGTGCTGCGCCCGCCTGCCCACGGGGATCTCGACGACGTCACCGGTCTTCAGGCCGTCGAGCGTGCGCGCGACGTCCGCGCGGCGCGCCGCGGCCGCGTCCTTGGCCAGGCCGCGCTCGCGGTCGGTGATCGCGCGTCGCAGGCCCATGTACTGCGCGAAGTCCCCGAGGTGGCACGACATGGCCTCGGCGTACCCCTCGAGCGCCTCGGCGTGCGTCTGCGCCTGCCGCGCGAGCCCGACGACGCCGCGGTCGGCCTGGAACTGCGCGAACGAGGTCTCGAGCACCTCGCGCGCGCGTTCACGCCCGACCTGCGCGACGAGGTTGACGGACATGTTGTACGTCGGCCGGAACGACGAGCGCAGCGGGTACAGGCGGCGCGAGGCCAGGCCCGCGAGCTGCACGGGGTCGAGGCCCGCGTGCGCGACGACGACCGCGTGCCCCTCGGTGTCGATGCCGCGGCGGCCGGCACGGCCCGTGAGCTGCGTGTACTCCCCCGGCGTGATGTCGACGTGCGCGCTGCCGTCCCACTTGACGAGCTTCTCGAGCACGACCGAGCGCGCGGGCATGTTGATGCCGAGCGCGAGGGTCTCGGTCGCGAACACGACCTTGACCCAGCCGCGCGAGAACAGGTCCTCGACGGTCTCCTTGAACAGCGGCAGCATGCCGGCGTGGTGCGCCGCGACGCCGCGCACGGCGGCCTCGACGAACCGGTCGTACCCCAGCACGGCGAGGTCCTCGGGCGGGATCGCCGCGCAGCGCTCCTCGACGAGGAGGCGGATCTCGGACTGCTCGCGGGGGTTCGTCAGCCGGACGCCGGCGCGCAGGCACTGCTCGACGGCGGACTCGCACCCGGCGCGCGAGAAGATGAACACGATCGCGGGCAGCAGGTCGGCCTGCGCGAGCTCGTCGACCACGACGAACCGGGGCGTGGGGCGCACGCCCCCGCCGCCCCGGTGCGGGCCGGGGCCGCCGCGTCCGCGGCCGCCGCGGTCGCCG